>CBFGJP010000050.1:0-19141 GCA_965649105.1 Caldifarciminota bacterium | reverse complement strand
CATCCATCGTCTAAGGGTTTGTTGTGTGAGCAGTATTCTTGGGCTTGGGATGATGCGACGGCGAATGATTTTGTGACGATGAAGTTTGTGTTGCGGAATAATGGTAGTACGACGATAAGTAATTTGTATGCGGCGATCTTTATGGATTGGGATATTAGTTCTTCGTATACGAGCAACAATGGTAATTCTGAGGCGGCGCGGAATTTGACTTATATGTATTATAATACTTCGTATCCGTATGTTGGGGTTGAGATATTGGATCCGCCGCGGACGGTTCCGGCGAAGAATTTAGCGATCATCAACAATCAGACTTATGTTTGGCCGTATAATGGTTTACCGGACAATTATCAGATTCAGTTTATGGATGGGACGATAACGAGTCCATCGGGTAGTGCGAATGATTTTTCTACTTGTAATTCGGCGGGTCCGTTTACATTGGCGCCGGGTGAGAGTAGGGTTGTTGCGTTTGCGATATTAGGTGGGACGAATTTAGCGGATTTGCAGGCGAATGCGGATACGGCGTATAATCGTTATTGGAATTGGACTGGTGTTAAGGAGCGTGAGGGTGGTGAGGTATCTTCGGCGGTTAGGCTTTATCCATTGGTTTCGGATGGTCGGTTGAATCTTGCGTATAAGGGTTACCGTGGTGGTCTTGAGGTTGCGGTGTATGATGTGATGGGTCGTAAGGTTAATGAGTGGGGTTGGCGGAGTTTGAGTGGAGATGGTGTTCTTGAGCTTGATCTTGGTCGGTTTGCGAATGGGGTTTATTTTGTTAAGGTATTGACTGATTCGAAGCGGTTGGTAGAGAAGGTGATACTGGTGAAGTAAGGGACTGGCGATATTGATTGCCGGGTCAGTAAAAACCTGACCCGGCTTTTTATTTTACTTGACTTGGAATGGTTTTTGTGTATAATGACTGAATGGAGGTAAAATGCGAAAATTAATCTGGGTGGTGTCCGTTATTTTTTTTATTATTACCTGTGCCAGCGATGATGTGCTTGTGACTTTGAATAACGAGAAATTTACAGTAAAGGACCTTAACGATTTTTATCAATTCACGCCGAATGACGATTCTTTGCGCCGTGCGAAGATAATAGATGATTTTATAAATCAGCAAATTGCGACATTAGAAGCAAAATCAATAGGTTATGCTGATGATCCGGTGGTCAAAGCTTCGATGGAAGCAAATAGAAGGGATATAATTATTCGTGGTTATTATCAATTGAAGGTTATTGATAAAATAAAGGTTAAAGAGAGTGAAATCAGAGGTTTATATGAAAAACTAACAAGTCAATACCATCTCGCCGAGATTGTTGTTGATAATGATTCACTCGCTCAATTTATTAAAAAGGAGTTAAAAAGAGGAGTTCAATTTGAATCTTTACTTGTATATTCTCTCGATACGATAAGCCCAGGTGGAGATATCGGCACAAACTCTGAATTTTCAATACCCACTGATGTTTTGAAAATTTTGAAGAAGACCAAGGTAGGAAATGTTGCGGGTCCTGTAAATATTGGTGATTATATTTATTTTTTAAAAGTGATTGAGCATAAAAAAATGGATACCCCAAGGTATGAAGATGTAAAACAAAATATTAAAGATAACTTAATGAAACAAAAGATAATGGATACCGGTGAGAAATTTGTTGACCAGGTTATTAAGCAGGCAAAGATAGAATATAACCAGGAAGGGCTCAATTTATTATTGAAACCCGAATCAACATTGACCGAGGATGAATTAAATACCTGGGTAGTAAAAAAATATGATACAAGTTTTGTGAGAGTAAAAACGGTAATTAATGCAGTTCAGTTACATTTAAAAAGAGCACCAGACCTTGACCCTAAATTTTTGATTGAGAGAGAACTCGTCTCCGACCTTGTTTATGACTTGGCAATGAAAGAAAAATCTGAAAAAATGCCAAAAATAAAGCACGAATTAAATAAGGCGCTAAATTCGCTAATATATCAGAAATTCTATTCGGATAATGTTCTGGAAAAAGTAAAGGTTGATTCCCAGAGTGTTGTTGATTATTTTAATCAACATAAGGCAGACTATCCTAACAAAAAATTAAATGAGGTATACAACCAAATTGTTACCAAACTTCGTGATGATAGAATCAGTCAATTGAGGGATAGTTTGTTTGTAACATTAAGAGCAAAATATCAACCCGTGATAAATCAAAAAGTTTATGCAAATTTATTGAAAGGAGAGAAAAAATGATTTTTTTAAAAGGAATCAAGCAAGATTATAAAAAATTAACAATTTGCATATTGTTTCTTCTATTCATCACAACAATTACAATTTTAAGTTGTGCTAAAAAAGAAAAAAATGTTCTGGTGAGAGTGGATGGTTCGGTCCTGACACTTGAAGAATTTCAAAAATATATCCCGGAGTCGGAATATAAAAATCTACCCGAAGAGACGATTACTGAGATTTTAAACAACTGGGCTAATCAAGAAATACTTTACCTTGAGGCAAAGAAAAAAGGAATCGATAAAGAAGATTCCGTCAGATTGCTTATCGATCAATACACAAAAAATCTTATGGCAATGGCACTGATCCGTCGCTCATTTGATGGCACAACAGTCAGCGAGATGGAGATTCTAAGCTATTTCACCGCTCATCAGGAAGAATTTACCTATGCAGTTAAACTTGCGCAGATTGTTCTCCCGAGTTATGAATCGGCAATTGTCACATACAATGAAATAATGGCAGGTGCAGATTTTATGAAGGTAGCAAAGGAGAGGTCTTTAACCCGAATGGAAAATCCTGAAAATCCAAGAATTGTTACAGAATATCTGCCCCGCGGAAGGCTCGGTGATTTTGCAACTGAAGAAGTGATTTTCAATCTTAAGATGAACGAGGTTTCGGAACCGATTTCTTATATTCAGGGAACTTATTTAATTGTGAAACTGCTGGATAAAAAAAAGATTTTAGCAAAGGCTGAATTGACTGATGAATTAAAAGGGCAGATTTACAATTATCTCATTTCAAAAAAATATCAGGATTTTTTCCAGAAGTTACTGGATAGTCTTAAAACAGTTTATAAGGTGACCACGGACTTAGAACTTTTAAAGAAATGAGTCTAATTCTACTTTTTGTATTATCGACTCTTGCTGATAGAATTGTTGCCGTAGTTAATGATGATATAATTTTAGAAAGCGAAGTTCGAGAATACACATCTTTTATTTCTGCTGATCCGGTTGTGCGGAGAAATTTTTCTAGTGACGAAGAAGTAAGATCTAATGTAATAAATGCTTTAGTTTCAAGGAAACTATTACTGATGCAGGCAGAAAAAGAGTCAATATCAGTTTCCAGAGAAGAAATATTAAAGCGTGTTCAGGAAAGATTGGAATTAGTGAAACAAAGATTCCCTTCAGAGGCAGATTTTTATAAGGCACTTGAATCCCAGGGGATTACGGTTGACGAGTTGAAGAGGAACTATGAAGATAGTATAAGAACAGAAGTTCTGATGCAACAGATAGTTCAGAAAAAACTGGCGGCGAAGATTATGATCTCTCCGATTGCAGTTAAAAAATTTTACGAAGAAAACAAAGATTCCATTGCTGTTCTTCCAGGCAGAATAAAGCTTGCACATATTTTAATTACTATCAGACCGAGTGAGGATTCTCTAAAAAAGGGATTTGAAAGGGCGGTTGAAATTTATCAGTTATTGATGGGAGGTGCTGATTTTGCTACCATCGCCCGAGAATTTTCTGAGGATGAAAATTCTAAAAAAAATGGTGGAATGTTGGGAAGGATAAAAAAAGGTGAGGTAATTGAAGAATTTGAGCGAGTAATTTTTTCGCTTAAACCAGGGGTAATATCACAGCCATTCCCCACTCGGTTTGGCTATCACATTGTAGAGGTTTTAAACAAAGGTAGTGACTGGGTACTTGCGAGGCAGATATTGATAAAGGTTTTGCCCACAAAATCTGATACCCTGAGGTGCGAAAAACTTGCGGAAAAAATAAGAGGCTTTGTAAAAAATGGTGCAGATTTTGATAGCCTCGCGAAAATTTATTCGGTTGTACCCGAGGTTGATATTGGAGAGTTTTTTATTAAACAATTCACACCACCTTACGATGAGATCGTTAAAAATTTAGAAGCCGGGGATGTAAGTGAGCCGTTATTAACCCCGGATGGTTATCATTTGCTTTATGCACGGGAAAAGATTCCTGAAAAAATAATGAGCTTTGATGAAATGAGGGAACAGATATATCAGTATCTTTATTGGCAGGAATTACAAAATTTATATAGTAACTATATTGAAGAAATTGAATTACGCACATTCGTAGAAGTATATTACTAATTACCTAATTTAATTAAAAATTTTTATATCACTTCTTATCTCTATCAATTTTTGATAGTAAATGTTGAAAAATTCAAGCGTTCAGGTAAACTGCAAAAAAACTCCTGAAATTTCATTGGATTTTAGCCATTTAAAGTGCATTTTTCCCCTTGACAAATTGCAAATAATATGTAAAATGGGATGAAATGGGGAAAAATGGGAGATATTAGGTTTAGAGGATTTTTTAGACATATAATTGATGACCGAAAGAGGCTTGCGATTCCGAGTCAGTTCCGGATGGTTTTAATTGCTGAATCTGAAGGAAAGTTAGTTATGACACCAGGTTATGATAACGAAATTGCTGTCTATGCATTAAGAACTTGGCAGGAATTTGAAAATAAAGAATTGTTGTCACTTTCAATGGATAAGGTTCAGGCAAGAAGATACCGTCGGCATTTTACTTTCGGCATTAAAGAAGACCACCTTGACGCCCAGGGAAGAATTTTAATACCTGATTTTCTATTGGAGTATTCAGGGATAACAAAGGACGTGATAGTCGTTGGCGAGATTGATTATTTCAGTCTATGGTCCCCAGAAAATTATCAGAAGATAAAAGAACAAATAGATAAACATTATATAGAAGATGCAGAGACGATTGAAAAAATAAGGAGGTATAATGAAGGTACAAATCGTTGAAGCAGTAAAAAACAAAAAGGTCTCGTTCTTTCTCCCCAGTGGTGAGATTAATGAAGGGGAGTTTGAGACAATGGCAGAGAAATTAAAAAATATGATTGAAGCCGGTGAATTCAATGTCATCATTGATTTGTCACGGGTTACGCATATTAACTACAAGATTGTTGGTGATCTGATTGAATTTCAGAAGAAATTTAAAGAATACGGGGGCGATATCAAACTTGTCAATGTTTCGCCATATCTTTATAATATCCTGAGACTTTATGGTTTCTATCCATTTGAAATCTATCCAACGCGACGTGCCGCATTAAAGAGTTTTCAGTAATCGCTGATGTGAATAAATTTCACGAGCCGGTTCTTGTCAATGAAGTTATTTCCTGGATGGGATTAAAAGAAAATGGTATTTATTGTGATTGCACTGTTGGTGGTGGTGGCCATCTTCTTATGATGCTTAAAAAAACCCATCGTGCCCGTTTCATAGGCATTGATCAAGATTCTGCAGCATTGAATTTTATCCGTATAAATTTGGGCGATTTAAAAGAACGTGTCACTCTTTATGAAGGCAATTTTGTCAATCTGGATACGATAATGAACGAGTTGAATATCAAAAAACTTGATGGGATACTTTTTGACCTTGGTGCATCCCTTCATCAACTTACTACACCTGAACGGGGTTTTAGCTTTAATCTTGAGGGCAAATTATTGATGCAGATGTCTCCTAAATCAGTTCCTCTCTATAGAAAGTTGCGAACCGCCGACAAAGAAGAAATATTTAATGTTTTGAAAAATTATGGTGATGTTCCAAATGCCCGTGCCTTAGCAAAAACTATATTTGAAAATCGCCATAATCTGAATACGACATTGGATTTACGGAGATTGGTAGAAACAAAATTCTCAGGGAGATTTTTGAAAAAAAACTTGCATCGGGTTTTCCAGGCATTGCGCATTTGGACAAATGATGAATTGAATAATTTAAAAGAGGGGCTTGCCAAGGCGATCGCACTACTATCTTCAGGAGGAAGATTAATTGTGATTGCCTATCACTCGGGTGAAGATCGAATTGTAAAGAAAATATTTAGAGACTTTGAACAAAGAGAGATTATAAAGAGATTGAACAAAAAAGTAATAAAACCGCCATTGGAAGAAATTCGCAAAAATCCTTCGGCAAGAAGTGCCCGAATGAGGGTTGTGGAAAAATGCGCTTTTTGTTAATATTTTTACTGGTTGTTTTATATCTGTTTGGACTTGTTTATATTGAGAGTGAATTGGTCAAATTCAACATAAGAAAAGAGCAGTTGAAAAACCAGGTTCAGGAATTAAAAAATGAAAAATCCGGGTTAATCGCTAAAGTTGCATCTTTATCCAACCTCGCTCGGATAGAAACAGAGGCAAAAAAACATGGCTTTATCTTTCCTACCAAGGATGATGTTATTGGAGTGATAAAATGAAGAAGATAAAAATTTTTAATACGCTACTCTTTACCGTTTCATTTATTTTCTTTGGCTATATCTTCTTTATCCAATGCATTAGATATAAACACTATCAAGATTTATCACGGCGTGAACATCAGAAGAAGATAGTATTTTGTGGAACAAGAGGTAATATCTATGACCGCAATGGTTTGCCCTTAGCTCTTTCCGAACCATGTTTTTCCGTCTTCTGTACACCGGTATATTCGCCGAATAAAAACAAGCTCGCCCGAGGAATTGCAGAAATCTCTGAACGGCCATTAAGTGAAATAAAGGCACTGATTGAGAAGAATAAATTTTTTTGGATAGAAAGAAAAGTAAACATGAAGAAACGTGATACGTATTTAAAACTCGATGATCCGAGCATCGGATTTACTCATGATTTAAACAGAATCTATAATATGCCAGAGATATTCGGAAGTTTGATTGGGAAATGTAGTATCGATAACCGGGGCTTAGAAGGACTTGAATTGTTATTTGATAATATCCTTACCGGTAAGAATGGATTTATAGTTTATCAAAAAGAACCAGATGGAGATATATTCCCGTATTATAAATATCCTGAAAAAGAACCCGTTCCAGGACAAGATCTATATCTTACAATTGATCTACAAATGCAAACAATTCTTTATTCAAATCTATTGGAATGCATGAAAAGGGAAGAAGCAAAGGGGGGTGCGGGTTTAATAGTCAATCCTAAAACAGGCGAGATTTTTGCAATGGTTAACATTGATTTAGAGAAAAAACAAAGGAATCTGGTTATCTGCGATGAGTTTGAACCGGGTTCCACATTCAAACTCTTAGGGCTTGTCTATGCTCTGCAAAACGGTATAAAAGAAAACGAAAAATTTGGTACCCATGGCGGTAAAATAAAAATTGACGGCCATACTATTAATGATCATAAAAATTTCGGTACATTAACTCTGCGTCAGGCAATTGCCCATTCCAGTAATGTGGTGATGGTAGAATTATCACAAAAATTTGACAAAGAAAATTTTCTCCTTTTAATTAAAGATTTCGGTTTTACTCAGGTGACCGGTATAGAACTCCCAGGTGAGGCGCGCGGCAGATTGATGAAAGAAAAAAAGTTGAATAATATTGAGTTTGCGACATTACTTTTTGGGCAGGGGATAACCTGTAACCTTTTACAGTTAGCTTTTGCATATCAGGCAGTTGCCAACGGTGGTATCTTGAATAAACCTTTCATTGTTCAAAGAGTGATGAACAAAACCAGTATTACTTATCAAGCAAAGGCGTTAAAAATTCGGCGTGTAATGGATGAAGAAATTGCCCGTCGGGTAACTGATATATTATGCAGCGTCGTTGAAGATGGTAGTGGTATAGAAGCCAAGATCGATGGAATGAGAATTGCAGGAAAAACCGGGACTGCACAGAAGGTTGTTGATGGGAAATATTCTGATTCAGCAATAATTACAACATTCATTGGATATTTTCCGGCTGAAGAGCCCGAATATCTTGTTGCCCTTCTCATTGATGAACCCAAAAAAGGAATGTGGGCCGGTAATATAGTTGCTCCGTTATTTAAAAAGGTTGCCCAAAGTATTTGTCAGGCAACGAATTTACAATATGCGATTAAGTGAACTTATAGATGGTTTAAACTGTCGGGTATATAATTTTAGAGATAGTAGAGTTGAAGCAATTGAATTTGATTCACGCAGGGTTAAACCGGGGACTCTTTTTATTGCGCTTAAAGGCAATAATTATGATGGTCATAGATTCATCAAACAGGTGGAAGAACTCGGTGCAGTTGCAATTGCGACTCAGGAAAGGGTTGATAGTTCCCTTCCGCAGATTGTTTTTGATGATACAAGAAAAATTATGGGCCGGATCGCAAAAAATTTTTATGGGGATTTTTCGAATCTGAAAATTATTGGGGTAACTGGGACAAACGGAAAAACAACGACAACATTTTTAATACATTCAATATTAAAAAAAGCCGGCTTGGAACCAGGTTTGATCGGAACAATTTATTATATTGGGAAAACCAAAATAAAAGCAGAAAGGACAACTCCAGAAAGTCTTGAAATATTCAAATTGATCGATGGGTTTCGTAAGGAAGGTGCAAAGAGTGTGGTAATGGAAGTTTCTTCGCACGCCCTGGCTCTGAATAGGGTAGAAGAACTTAAATTCGAAATAGCGATATTTACCAATCTTTCGCAGGACCACCTTGATTTTCATAAAACAATTGAAGATTATAAAAATACAAAACTTCATCTTTTTGATTTATTAAAACCTGATGGATATGCAATTTATAATCAGGATGAACCGGTGGCTGAAGATATCAAAAAATTAAAAATTAAAAATATTTTGAGTTATGGATTCGGCAAAGATACCACAATAAAAGGTATTATTGTAAGCGATGCTATTTCTGGCTTAAAACTTGATATTTTTTACAAAAATGCGAAATATCAGATCAATTCAAAATTGATAGGAACCTTTAACGCCTATAATATTTTAGCAAGTTTTGCGACCGGTGTGGCACTCGGGCTTGATTTTGATGTAATTAAAAACGGTATTGAAGCGCTCGAGGGTGTGAGGGGACGAATGGAGTGTGTTCATGATAATATATTTGTCGATTTTGCCCATACGCCCGTTGCCATAGGCAATCTATTAAAATCGCTGCGTAAATATACAACTGGAAGATTATTAATAATTTTTGGCTGTGGAGGCGACAGGGATCAGAAAAAACGTCCCGAGATGGGACGGATTGCAAGTGAAAATGCAGATTTTGTTATTATAACTTCGGATAATCCAAGAAGTGAGGATCCTGAAAGTATTATTAAGGATATTCAATCGGGCATAAAAGGTGATAATTTTAAAGTTATGCCGGAACGGGAAGAGGCTATAGCATACGGAATCAAAATGAAAAATCCAGATGATATTTTAGTTATTGCCGGTAAGGGTCATGAGGAGTATCAAATCCTCAAAGATAAAGTTATACCATTTGATGATGTTAAAGTGGTGAGAAATATCTTGGGATTAAAAGATTATGTATTATGAAATGATGATAGAAAAAGCAGTGCGAGTAATGCACGGTGAATATAAAGATAATGGTAATGAATTGGTCCGAGGCGTGAGCATTGATTCACGGACGCTTACCCCGGGAGAATTATTTTTTGCTTTGAAGGGCGAAAATACCGATGGCCATAATTTCACAAAAGATGCATTAAATAAAGGTGCAGCGGGCATTGTAGTGCAGAATAAAACCGGTACTTCCAAAGAAATTTTAGTAAATAATACCCTTTTTGCACTGGGTGAACTTGCTCATTTTTACCGGGATAACTTCGATTTGCCAATAATTGCTATTACCGGAACAAACGGAAAGACAACGGTTAAAAATTTGATCGCCACTATCTTATCTACACAATTCAAAGTTTTGTGGACTAAACGTAGTTATAACTCCCTGATTGGTCTTCCTTTGACTCTTTTTGAGATCTCGGGAGATGAAGATTATGTGGTCCTGGAAATGGGAACGAGTAATCCTGGAGAGATAAAAAGACTTTGTGAAATAGCGCATCCTTTGGTGGGCATAATTACAAATATCGGTCCGGGTCATCTTAAGGGCCTGGGATCGATCGATGGTGTCAAGCGAGAGAAACTTACATTGATAGAATCCTTGCCTTCCAGGGGAATTGGTTTTATTGGACCGGGCGTAGACGGCATTCAAAAGAGTAATATTTTGAGATTTTCTTTTGGTGAAATAAAGGATATCCAGATAACGGAATATGGTTCGTTATTTTGTTATAAAGGCATCCAATTTTCCACATCTCTTCTTGGTATGAGTAATGTATACAATTGTTTTATTGCACTAAAAGTTACAGAAGAACTGGGGATAGAACTGGAGAAACGAAGAACAGCCATAAAAAAGATATTGCCCGAAAAGGGAAGAATGGAACCGATAAGAATCAATGACTTGTTGATAATAAATGATACCTATAATGCCAATCCCGCTTCTATGAAGTCAGCAATAGATTTTATCAGCCTTTTAAAAAGAAGAAAAATCTTAATCCTGGGTGACATGCTGGAGTTAGGTAATGAATCAGAAAGATTTCATCGTGAGATTGGTACTTATGCCAAAGAACACAGTGATCATCTTCTTACTTTTGGTCTGCAAGCAGAAATGTATAATGGGATACATTTTAATGATCGAGATAAACTGGTTAATTATTTATTGAGGATTTTGAAGGGCGGAGAAGTAATACTGGCCAAAGCATCAAGGGCAATGAAATTTGAAGAAATTGTTAGAAAGATATTGAGGAGATTATAAATGTTATATTTAATTTTATATCCATTAAAAGAAATTTTTGGTCCATTTCGATTGTTTGGTTATATCACATTCCGTGCGGCTTATGCGGCAATCCTGGCAATATTAATTGTACTTCTCATTGGCAATCGTTTCACAAACTATTTAAAGAAAAAATCAATTACCCAGAGAATAAGAGAAGAGGTCCCCAAACATCACAAAGCCAAGGAAGGAACTCCATCAATGGGTGGTTTGCTTATTCTTATTTCACTCCTGATATCCACCATTTTATTTGCGGATCTTACCAATCCCAATATAATAATTTTGATAATTGCTACGCTTTGGTTTGGCACACTTGGTTTTATTGATGATTATATTAAAATTTTTAAAAACAAACCAAGAGGATTATCGATAAAGACGAAACTTTTGTTCCAAATAATTTTTGGGCTCGCACTTGGTATTTATTTATACTTTTATGGACCGGAAGGATACGCGACAAAGACAAATCTTTTGTTCTTAAAAAATTATGTTATAAATTTTGGAATATTCTACCCATTTTTCGTTGCCCTGGTTACAGTCGGCACTTCTAATGGAGTTAATTTAACAGATGGGCTTGATGGACTGGCAATTGGACTTTTAGGTATCAGCGCACTGGCATATGCGGCTTTATCTTATGCGAGTGGTCATATCGGAATAAGTAATTATCTTAATATAATTTTTATTAAAAATGGTGGCGAAGCAACAGTATTCTGTGCGGCGCTCGTTGGCGCAGGATTGGGCTTTTTATGGTTCAATGCCTATCCCGCTCAGATCTTTATGGGTGATACTGGTTCATTGAGTTTGGGTGCAATACTGGGTACAGTGGCAATTTTGATTAAACAGGAATTTCTCCTCATTTTTATTGGCGGAATTTTTGTCGTTGAGGTAATTTCCGTATTACTCCAAATTATCTATTTTCGTCGAACAAAAGGGAAAAGATTGTTTTTAATGGCCCCACTCCATCACCATTACGAATTAAAGGGACTTGCTGAGCCAAAGATTGTCGTCCGTTTCTGGATTGTGGGAATAATCTTTTTAATGATTGCCCTTTCTACTTTGAAGATAAGATGAAAATATTACTTTTAGGTTTGGGTCGCGCTAATCTTAATGTGGCACGCTATCTTTTAGAAAGAGAGCATGATATTTATCTTTATGAAGAGAATATAAAAAATTTAAGTAAAGAAGCCAAAATGCTTGTTGATAGCGGCAGGATCAAGGAATACCAGGAGGTTAACTATGATCTTGTTGTATCTTCACCAGGTTTCCCTGATTCAAAACCCATTCTTCAACTGCTCCGTGCAAAAGGGTTGGATATTATTGATGAGACCGAATTTACTTACGGTCATTTGAAAGAACCAAGGGTGATTGCTGTAACCGGAACAAATGGTAAAAGCACGACTGCGGCGTTGATCAGCAGTATATTTAACGCAGCGGGAATAAAAAATTTCTTGGGAGGGAATATCGCACCGGGAAAGCCTTTTTCGTCAGCATTATTTGAAAAATCCCACGATTATTATATCGTTGAGATGTCTTCATTCCAGTTGATGCGCATAAAAAGATTCCGTCCGAGAATCGCCATTTTGACAAATATCAGCATTGACCATTTAAACTGGCACAAGGATTTAAATGAATACATAAGTGCCAAAAAAAGAATTTTTATGAATCAGAGCAATGAAGATTTTGCGATACTGAATTATGATGATGAAAAAATTCGTTCAATTGCGGGAGAAATAAATGCCCGGAGTATATTTTTTGGATCTAAATGCTATAACGGAGCGTGGTTGAATAGTATACTGCATTTCCGGAATGATAAGATAATCGATACTAATGAGATAAAACTTTTGGGTTTACACAATCTTATGAATATACTTGCCGCAATCGCCGTCGCCAAGATATTAAATATAAATAATGAAGATATAAAAACGGGTATTAAAAACTTCGCACCGCTGCCTCATCGACTTGAAGATTTGGGTATTATTAATGGGATTCGTTATATCAACAATTCTATGAGCACAAACGAAGCATCCGCAATTACTTCGTTTCTGGCAGTTGATGGGAATAAAATTATCATTGTTGGGGGCAGGACAAAGGGCGATCTTTGCAACAATTATCTAAGACTGTTAGCTGAAAAGGCTAAGGCAGTTGTTATACTGGGTGAAAATGCCAGAGAAATCGCGGAATTTTTTGATAATATCCAATATAAAAATTATGTAGTTGTAAACAACATGGATGAGGCAATATCCGGTGCAAGAAAATTTGCCCGTGAGGGTGACATAATAATGTTGAATCCGGGTTTCGCATCATTCGGCCATTTTAAAGATTTTCAGGAAAGAGGAGAGGCATTTAAAAATGGCGTCCTCAAATATTGATCATATTCTTTTAATTGCCCTTGCAATTTTAATCGTGCTTGGTTCGGTATTTGTCTTTTCATCTTCTTATTATCAGGCAATGCGGGAAGGAGAAAATACACTCTATTATTTGTTTGGTCATATAAAGAGGCTTTTTATTGCAATTCTGTTTTTCTTTGCTGGATTTTTTATCCCTTACAAAAGGTTAAGGAAACTAATATTGCCCGTGTTCTTTCTTATCCTTCTGATTTTGATATTTACGCTTATCGCCGGAAAGGTTCAGTATGGAGCGAAACGCAGTATCTTGATTTCTTCGTTTGGAATTCAAATATCAGAATTTGTGAGGGTCTGGCTTGTTTTATTTCTTGCCAATTTTTTTGCGAATCATCCCGATACAGCAAATACCAGAAACGGCATTTTGGTTGCGACTTTTCTGCCTTTGTTGCTTATTATCCTGGTTGCGGTACAACCATCAATTTCAGTTGCGATCATTACCTTTGTAGCACTTATAAGTATGTTAATTTACAGTGAGACAAATATCAAAATTTTAACACCTATCTTTTTGATTGGCATCTGCCTTTTTATAATTGCAGTGTTTATCTTTCCCCATGTTCGAATACGATTATTTAGTTTTATAGCCCACCCTACATACCAGGTACAGCAATCCCTGCTTGCCATTGGTGGAGGTGGTCCTTTGGGTCGTGGTATTGGTGCTGGAATACAAAAGTTTTTATTTCTACCCCGCATACATAATGATTTTATCTTTGCCCACATTGCTGAAGAAACGGGTTTTATCGGTACGTTTATAATATTTCTACTTTACTGGGAAATATTTTTAAGAGGATTGTCAATTGCTCAGTCGGTGAACGATGAATTTGCCCGGCTGGTTGTTATGGGATTGAATACGACAATATTTGCGATTTTTCTCATTCATGTGGGCGTGAGTATCGGTTTATTGCCGCCGACCGGAATCCCGCTGCCTTTTGTCTCTTATGGTGGGTGGTCACTCTGCGCCAATCTTTTTTCCATGGGATTAATTTTACAAATCTCAAAAATGAGGTGAAGAAATGGGCAAATTCTTGATAATTATCTCGGGAATCGGAACCGGCGGACATTATTTTCCAGCATTAGTTGTAGCAGAAGAATTTATGAAAAACAACGTAGATACAATATTTTTAGTGCGCAAAGGTTTTCCCGAAGATGAAATGGCGCAAAAATACGGACTGAAAACTTTTTACATTGCACCTAAACCGTATTATGGAAAATCGCTGTTAAATAAACTAAATTCCCTGCGGGAGGTTTTTAAATCGGTGCTTGCATTGAATAGAATAACAAAAAAATGTGCGGGCATTTCATTCGGCGGTTTTGGTTCTTTGCCTTTGATTCTGTCCTGTATGATAAATAGGCAGATATTCTTCTTATTTGAACCAAATTGTATCCCTGGTAGAACCACGAGAATGTTTGCAAGATTTGCACAAAAAGTCTTCTTGGGACTACCAAGTTATTTATCTCTGAAGGGGAATATTATGCTTACTGGTATACCTGTGAGAAAGGAATTCAAGAGATTCACCACCAGGCAAAATTTTTCAGGAAAAAAGACGATACTCTTTATGGGTGGTAGTCAGGGGGCAAAACGATTGAATGAGATTGCAATAAAATTTCAACAAGTATTGCCCAAGGATTACAGAATAATAATCATCAGTGGCAGGCGGGATTTTGAGTGGGTAAATAAAGAAAAAGATTTTAGAACAGATGTTATTTCTTTTACCACCGAACCGTGGAATTTTATTGCCCAGGCTGATATTGTCGTGTCGCGTGCCGGGGCACTCAGTGGGTATGAACTTCTAACAATGCAGAAAGCCGTCATATTTGTTCCTTTTCCATATGCAATTGATAACCATCAATATTACAATGCCCAATTTTTTGCGCAAATGCCTAATGTTAAAATGATTCTCGAGAAAGATTTGAATGAAAAAATATTATATGAAATGGTTGAGAATTTGTTGCGGATGCAAAATATTGAAAAATTAGAGACAACTAAGATGATGTTTGATGCCGAAAAGGTTATTTTTAATACGGTACTCAAGGAGTTAAGATGAAGAAGATTTTAGGAAGAACTCGGCATATCCATTTTATTGGGATAGGTGGTATTGGTATGAGTGGTCTGGCATTGATCTGCCATAATCTTGGATTTAAGATATCGGGTTCTGATATTAAACATACGCCGGTGATAGAGGGATTGAAAAAATCCGGCATAAGGGTTAGAATCGGACACCAAAAAGAAAATATTAAAGGGGCAGACGTTGCTGTTTACTCCACAGCAATAAGAGAAGATAATTGCGAAATTGTTGAGGCAAAAAGATTGAATATTCCTCTAATACACCGGAGCGAACTTCTTGCCGAATTGACAAGGATTAAAAACTCAATCTGCATATCCGGAACACACGGTAAGACGACGACTTCATCAATGGTGGGTGAGGTTTTGGAAAAAGCCGGATTAAAACCGACAACAATCATCGGCGGTGTCGTTAAAGGGAAGAGTCAGGCAAAATATGGACAGGGTGATTATTTAGTATGTGAAGCAGATGAATCGGATAAGTCTTTTTTACGTCTTATGCCAGCTTATGCAATCATCACCAACATTGAACCAGAACACTTAGAATATTATAAAGATTTAAGAGATATTGAAGATAATTTTGTGTATTTTGCCAATCATGTGCCATTCTGGGGTTGTGTATTTTTATGCGCTGATTCACCGAGCGATTTAAATATTAGGGATCGTATAAAAAGAAGGATAGTCCTTTATGGATTCAATGATGTTGCTCATTTACGGGCATATGAACTCAAAAGAGTTAATTTTGGTATGAGTTTCAAGGTCTCTTGGCATAATAAGTTACTTGAAAGTTTTGAGATAAATTTACCTGGTAGGCATAATGTTCTGAACAGTCTTGCTGCCATAGGCATTGGTCTGGAATTAGGGATCGGAATTTCGAAAATTAAAGATGCCCTGAAAAAATTCAAAGGTGTGCATAGGCGAATAGAATTTCATGGAAAAATTAATCAAATTATGATATTTGAAGATTATGGACATCACCCTACTGAAATTAGTGTGACGCTTCAGACATTGAAAGAATATTTTCCAGATAAGCGAATTATTTCTATATTCCAGCCCCATCGTTATACGAGAACATATTATCTCTTGGATCAATTCAGCAGAGCGTTCATATTTGCCAATGTTGTGATTGTTACTGAAATATATTCCGCTCATGAGATACCAATCCCGGGTATTAATGGTGAAGCGTTAGCACGCAGGATAGGTATGGAACAGGAAAATGTATATTTCATTGATTCGTTTGGCGGAATCGTGAAATATCTCAAGCAAATTGCGCAACCAGAAGATATTATTATCGTTCAGGGTGCTGGTGATATTAATCGTATCATACCGTTATTATTAAAGGAATTGAAATGAGGAAAATTTTTCGCGAGATAAAGGGAATAAAAGTTTTTGAAAACGAACCGCTTAGAAATTATTGTTCATTAAGGATCGGCGGCAATGCGCGTTATTTAGTCAAAGTTTTCAATCAACGGGCATTGTTAGAAATACTGGCGTTAATAAGTAAACAGAGATTGAAATTTATGGTTATCGGAGAAGGTACTAATATATTATTCCCCGATAAAGGTTATAATGGTGTCATTATCAAACTTATGGGAGAATTCCGAAAAATAAAGAGAAGAAAGAATATCTTTTTTTGCGGAGGAGGTGTATTAATAAAAAACTTTATAAATAAAGCAATGGAATCAGGATATAGCGGTATGGAATTTCTTGCTGGTATTCCGGGGTCAATCGGTGGTGCGGTAAAAGGAAATGCCGGTGCATTTGGAAAGTCAATTTCAGAGATTATCAGAGAGGTAACTTTAATTGACTTAAAAAATGGAATTAAAAAAATAAATCGTGCTAAAATTCACTTTGATTATCGGTATGCTGATATACCGGATAATGCCATTATCATTGAAGTTGAATTCAAATTGAAAAAATCGGATAAGAGGGTGATCAAAAAAAGGATTACAAAATTGTTAATGATGCGCTGGAAAAGACAGCCGAGGGGATTTTCGGCAGGTTCATTTTTTAAAAATCCAAAACCTTTAAGTGCCGGTAAATTAATTGAAGAATGTGGCTTAAAAGGGTTGCGTGTGGGTGATGCGATGATCAGTAAAAAACATGCCAATTTTATCATCAACCTGGGTAGGGCAAAGGCTAAAGATGTGGTAAAACTTGCCAGCATCGTGCAAAATAAGGTAAAAGTGATAAAAGGTGTTAAACTTGAACCTGAGGTGAGGATAATACAATGATTAAATTTTTCATTGTAATATTGATAACAATTTTACTTATTTTCTTTATAGTGCAATTAATATTGATACAAATGAGAGAAAAAGAGCAATACATAATGCTAAATGAAGTATTTCCTGATGCGCGCATAATCTCTGAGACTGAAGGTATAATTGAATATAACGGCAAGAAATTTATACTCGGACTATCCGATTTGCATAGGAAAAGAAACTTTATATATCTACTGCGTTTAGATACAATGAGTAGTTATACAGTGGTTGATATGCGCTTTAGAAGGCAAATAATAGTGAGGTAGGATGTTTTTTATAATATTATTTAAAAAAAGATTTTGGTCATTCGGCACCCCAGGAGGTGTGCATGGCAAAAAAAGATAGAATCGTAGGCGTTGATCTGGGAACAACTAAAGTTGCGGCAATCATTGCGGAGGTTGAAGATAATGAACTTAAAATAATAGGAGTTGGTTCAACGCCCTCCTATGGTATGAAAAGAGGCGTTATTGTAAACTTAGAAAAGGCAATCTCATCGATTAAAAAAGCAATTGATGAGGCTTCAAAAATGGCTGGTGTGAAAGTTGATTCCTGTTATGCGGGTATCTCGGGTTCTCATATTGAGAGTATCAATGCACATGCAATGATTGCCACATCAAGAACCGGGGGGATAATCACAAAGCGTGATATTGAGCGGGTCATCGAGCAGGCAAAGGCAATCATTCTGCCGATGGACCGCGAAATTATCCACGCAATCCCCATTGAATATATCGTTGATAATGAAAGAGGGATAAAGGACCCAATTGGAATGAGCGGGGTAAAACTTGAGGCAGAAGTACACATTGTAACCGCTGCAATTGCTTCGGCACAGAATATTTATACTGCAATCCATCGCGCGGGGCTTAGGGTAAAAGACCTTGTATTACAACCGCTGGCATCATCATATGCAGTACTTCAACCGGATGAACTGGATTTAGGCGTATGTTTGCTTGATATCGGTGGTGGGACGACAGATCTGGCAATCTTTTATGATGGTTCAATTCGTTATTCTCAGGTAATTCCTTTGGGTGGTGAGTATATCACAAATGATATAGCGATCGGGATAAGAACTCCCCACAATCAGGCTGAGGCAATAAAGAAAAAATATGCAACATTGACTTTGAAAGAAGAAGAGAAACAGGAAGAGATAAAAGTGCCTGGAATTGGCGGGCGTGAGGACAGGGTTATAACGAAGGAAACGCTGTATAATATTATTAGTCCGCGTGTGGAAGAAATCTTAATGATTGCAAATCGTGAGATAAAAAAGAGCGGATATGCCGATGTTCTCGGTGCCGGTGTTGTCATCACGGGCGGCACCGCAAGGCTTGGGAATCTTGATCGATTCGCCGAAGAAATTTTTAACCTGCCAGTAAAGATCGGAATTCCGAGAAAAATTGGGGGTCTTACCGATATCATTCTTGATCCTATCTATGCTACCGGTGTGGGGTTGATACTCTATGGTTTTGAGAAAAAGAACGTTTCGCTTATTCAGCGCGAAAAAGGTATGAGCATTATTGAGGCAATTAAAAAAAGGTTTGAAGACTTATTTAATAAATATTTTTGAAAGGAGTCAACTATGAAGAATTGGCGCCAGAATTGGAGGTAGCTCAGGATGACGAATATCAGAGAAGGTAATTTTTTGGGTGAGCAGAGTATAGAGCA
>CBFGJP010000049.1:0-19161 GCA_965649105.1 Caldifarciminota bacterium | reverse complement strand
ATGATAATTTTATCCCCTTCATTAACTTCAGGCCGCGTATAATTATATAAAACCGCATTCTCAGCAAACGACTGTAAGATATCAAGCAATGCAACTGCTTTTGTGCTGTTAAGTATTTTATTTCCTTCTTTGGCGATTTCTTCACGTAACTTAACAAATATTTCATATTCTAAAGTTTTAATTTTTTCTTCTGCGCCCAGAATTTTTTCCTCAAATGCTTTTAACTCGGGGGTGTAAAATCTTTCAGCATTTACCAGGGTCTGTTTACGAATATAATAATCGGGAATGAGATGTAAATTTGCTTTGCTTATTTCAATGTAGTAACCAAAAATTGTATTATACGCAACTTTTAATGAGTTTATTCCTGTCTTTTCTCGTTCTTGGGTTTGGAATTTATTAAGCCATTCCTTGGCGTTGTGGGCGATCTCTCTCAACTCATCCAGTTCTTTTGAATAGCCCGGTCTTATTATTCCCGTTTCATCAAGAGTTGCCGGTGGTTCCGGTGATATTGCATTCTCTATTTTTTCTACAGTTGTATCAAAGTTATCAATTTGGCTGTAAATTTTTTTTAGCATCTGACTATCGCAATTTAGAATTATACTTTTAATTTTGGGATAGATTTTTAATGAATCTTTAAGTGCATTCATCTCGCGGGGCATTATTCGGTTACACATAAGCCGGGTGGTAATTCTTTCTACATCACGGATATTTTTTAAAAACTCCCTAAGTTGTTTCCGCAAAAATTCTTTATCCTTTAATTCAGCAACACTGTCAAGCCTGGCATTTATCATATTACAGTTAAGCAAAGGTTCAAGAATTTGATTGCGAAGCATTCTTTTCCCGGCGGGTGTAAGGCAATTGTCTAATACCCAATATAATGTGTTCGTTTCGTCATTTTTTATATTTAATACCAATTCTAAATTTTTTCGTGTCGCACTATCGAGGTAAACGGACGCGCGTGTATCAAAATAGTTTACTTTGGCTATCTGGGGTAATGCTGATTTCTGATTTTCTTTTAAATAATATAAAAGCGCACCGGCAGCAGAAATAGCAAGCCTTTTTCCTTCAATACCAAAACCATCAAGTGTTATTACATTAAAATGCTCTTTTAATTGCTGATAGGCGATCTCATAAATGAAACGATAACCATCAATATATGTAAGAGGAATATCTAATTTAAGTGTAATACCATGCGGCAGGATTAATTCTTTTACTTCCTTCCGCGCCAATATTTCCAATAATTGTCCCGGTTCAATTTCACCGGTGGAAAAATCGCCGGTTGTAATATCACAAAGGGCAATGCCCAAAATATTTTCATCCGGTATACAACTTGCAACAAACAATGCTTTATTTTCATCAAGAAGCGAAGGTCTTAAGACCGTCCCCGGAGTAATTACTTCAATTACATCACGCTCGACGAGCTTCTTGGTTTTATCTGGTGGTTCTAATTGTTCGCATATTGCTACTTTTAGTCCATACCTAACTAATCTAGCAATGTAATTTTCACTCGCCTTTACCGGAATACCTGCGAGGGGAACTTTTGTTCCTTTCCCAATTGTTTTTGAAGTTAATGTAATCCCCAGTAATACGCTTGCTTTTTTAGCATCATCATAGTAAAATTCATAAAAATCACCAACCCGGAATAAGAGTAGTGTATCCTTATATTTATTTTTTATCTGTTGATACTGTTCTAAAAGCGGAGTGAGATGCATATTTAAAATTTCAAAAATCCAAGATGCCTACAAGTCTAAATTCTGATATCTGTTATTAGGTGATTGGGATTTGGAATTTAAAGGATTAATATCCCTTGACAACATTCCCTTTTATTCCTAAAGAATCAAGCTTTGCAGCGAATGATTTTGCCTGTTCCATAGTTTCAAATTCTCCGACCCAGACCCGATAATGAATCTTATCCATAACTAATGCCTCTACAATCCGGGCGTCAAAACCCTTTGTCTTTAACTCTTCAATCCTTTTTTCGGCGTTTTCTTTATTACGGAAAGAACCTACCTGGACCGCATAGTATTCCTTTTGAGGAATGGTTGCAGGTATGAGATTTTTGGCGCGATTTGCCCAGATAGATTTCGGGAACATATTTACTAATTCTTGAAGTGTTTTATAACCGCTTTCTTTGTTTCCACTTTCAATTAAGGCAACCCCTATCCAGAATAATACTTCATCTTTTAATTCAGAATTTGGGTAGTTTTTACTCAATTGGTTTAATGTGACAAGGGCATTTTTGAAATCTTCTTTTCCAATGAAGATCTTGGCAGTCTCAAGCAAGGCAATATCTGCATATCTTGACTGGGGATATTTATCAATTATCGCTCTGTAATAATTAATTGAAGAATCCGGATTTACCGTTAAGCGCGCAAGATAATAAAAAACCTCGGCAATGCGGGGGTTGTTTTCATCCTTGGCAAGTTCTTCAAACATTATTTTTGCTTTATCAAACTGAAAAGCATTAAATTGTTTAATCGCCTCATCTATATTCTGTGCAAAAATCAATGAAACGATTAAAGCTGAGGCAGATATGATTCTATTGAGCGACAATTTGAACATAAAAAGGTAAATTTTTTTATTTTATTTCCGCATTTTTTACAGACATAATTATTAAGTGAAAGCATTTTTTCGATTTCCGTGAGTTCTTTTTTAATGGCTTTTGTATCAGTTGACAACTTCATAAGATAAATTCTTGGTAAAATAGCCTCCGGATATAACTCGCTTATTTTTCGATAAATATCCCTTGCCTGTTCAATCTCATTTTTCTTTTCGTATAAATTTGCCAGGGCAAAACCAACTGTAAAATTTTTTGGATTCTGCTTGAAAATTTTTTCATACAAAGGTATTATTTGTTCAAATGTTCCTGTTTCATAAGCGACTTTTTCTAAATCGTTTAAAACCATAAATGCAAAATCGGGCTGAAATTCAAGAAGTTTAAGATAATAGTCTTTCGCTTTTTTTAAATCACCACTGTTTTTGTAGAATTCGGCGGTATAATATAATGCACTTACAGAGTCCGATTTTATTCTTAAAGCCTTTTTTAATAGACCACTCGCCTCTTTTATTCTTTCCTCCCGGTCTTCGTCGGATTCCGAAAGGCGAATGTTCGCTAGTACGGCATGATAATAGGCAAATCTTTGGTTATCAACTAATTGCTCATATTCCTCACTCAATGCAATACAATCCTGGTAACTCTGTAAATCCTCGTAAATTTTCACGAGTAGTTCGCGTGCATTCTTCTCATTTTTATCGATTTTTAAAATTTCCCTCAAAAATGCTATAGCCCGATGGGGACGGTTTGATTCAAGATAGTCCTGGACCAAACTGAAATAGATTTTTATCTCTTCTTCCTTGCGGAGTGTAGGTCGCACGGTTAACGACTGGTGTATTTTTATTGCTCTTTCAATATCACCCTTTTTCCGATATAAATTTCCCAACCTGATGTAACCATTTACTAAATTGGTATCAATGTTCAACGCTTCTTTTAATTTTTTAATGGCAAGTTCAACATTGTTATCTAATTCAGCAATTAAAGATTCAAGGTAAGGTATATTGGCTGGAACTCTCATTTTGCGCGGTCGGAAATAAAAATAGATAATAAAGGCAATGAGGGCGATGATGATGATAATAAGGATGGTCATTTTTCCTCCTCAAATGGCAGATTGCGGAGTGCATCAAGTTCTTTTTTGATGTTTTCATTTTCTTTTTTCAATTTGTACATTGCATTTCGTAATATGATTTCGTCTGCGAGGGCAAAGACCAGTACAAAAATCATTCCCGCAACAAAGGAATAAAAACAGACCATGGAAAGAGCAATATTTGTAAATTGTTGTCCAAATATATTAACATCAGTTTTCTTATCAGCATTAAGCATAATAAACCCAATCATAAAACCGATTACGATAACAACAAATAATAACCCCACAAAGCGCATCAAACCTCCTTAATTCACTTATGATATATAATACTCAAATATTTGAATCTGTCAAGCATTCTCAAATCTATTCTTTTATGACTTTCTTTAATGTTCTTGCTAAAGTTTCGGCAGAGACGCGCGTGATAAGTTTACCCTTGTAAGCAAAAGAAATTCTACCGGTTTCTTCAGAAACCACGATACAAAAGGCATCTGTGTGTTCAGCAATCCCTAGGGCAGCGCGGTGCCTCAGACCGAATTTGCCACCAAGATCTGGGTTTTCGCTCAACGGAAGAACGCATGCCGCTGCAATAATTTTGTCTCCTTGAATAATACATGCCCCATCGTGCAATGGATTATCCGGGAAAAAAATACTTTGAAGCAAAATTGAGTTTACCAAGGCATCAATACGAACACCGGATTCAATTATATCACTAAGACTGTCATTTCTTTGAATTACGATTAATGCACCATGGTGCTGTTCAGAAAGTTTTTTGATAGCATTTATTATTTCACTCACGGTTGGAAAAGGTTCAACCTTGAAAAAAAATCGCAAAGGTCTCTGCCTGCCAATGAATGCAAGGGCATTTCTGATTTCAGGCTGAAATAGTATAACAAATGCAACAACCCAGACCGCAAGGATTGAGTTCATTATCCAGGCAAGGGCGCGAAGATTGAACCAGCGGGCAACGAAAGATACAGCAAATATAGTTAAAATTCCAAACAGAATGGGATTTGCCTTGGTTCCTTTTATAAACCTTAAGAATTGATATATTAGAACCGCAACTATTATAATATCAATAAAATCAAGGGTGCTGAGATTAAGAAAACCGAATAACTTCATCTTGTGATCTTGTCAATTAACTGTGCGACTTTTTTTGCCTCAAGGACATCATGAACGCGTAAGATTGATGCACCGTTTTTTATTAACAATGCTTCCACCGCGAGCGTTCCTTCCAATCTTTCTTCGGGAGGCAAACGGAAGGGGTTGCCAATGAATGATTTGCGCGAATGCCCGACGAGAATTGGACGTCTAAATATTTTCAATTCACCAACTCGTTCAATGATTTCATAATTATCTTCCAATCTTTTGCCAAAACCCAAACCCGGATCAATAATAATTCTGTTTAATTCGATTCCATTCTCAAGCGCAAAATCAATTCTTTGACTAAAATAATTTTTAATTTCTGATAGTAGATTCTTATATTGGGGGTTGATCTGCATTGTTTTTGGGGTACCCCGAATATGCATTATCACAACATTCGCTTTATATTGGGCAATTACCCGAGCAAGTTTCTTATTTAGTTTGTTAAAGCCAAAACCCGATATATCATTTATTATTTTCGCACCCTGGTCCAGGGCATATTTAGCGGTTACTGGTTTGTATGTGTCAACTGATATCGGAAGGTGGGACGATTTGACCACGAAGGGCAAAAAAGATTTTAATCGTTCGATTTCTTCTTTTTCACTGAGCATTTTTGCTCCAGGCCTGGTTGATTCGGCACCGATGTCAATAAAATCGGCACCTTCCTGTTCCATTTCGGCTATGACCTTTTTAATTGCAGAGACCGTTGTATAACGACTCCCGCTATAAAAGGAATCAGGAGTTATATTAATAATGCCCATTATATAGGTACGGTTAAATTTTATTTCTCCATTTCCAATTTTTAGCGTTGGTTCTTCAACGGGATTCATTATCGCGGATAATTGGTTTTTGATTTGTTCCATCCAAGGCTGTTCACTCAGCCGGTCATTCATTTTTTCAATTTCTCTCAAATTGGCGAACAAAAGAACATCAAATTTTCTTTTTTTTGAACCAAAATATGCATCTTTTGGTATCGCTACATCTCCACCACAGATCAAGGCAATCTGTTTTAAGATATTGGCTTGGGCAGAAGAAAGTTTTGCAATCTTAATCAACCGATATTGGGATTTTTTTAAAAATATTGAATAAGACTCAGGTGCTACTCCGATTTCTTTTAATTCTTTCAGCAATTGAATGTCGCGGATATTAAATAATAATTCCATATGCAATTATACAACAAATTAGTCGGTTGTCAACAAAATGATTGGGCTAAACTTAAGTTATTGACTTTTGTCAAAATTTAGGTATAATGGAATAAAGGAGTATAATGGATTTTCTTTATGGACAAACATCTGGCCAAGGTCAGTCTAATCCTATATTTAGTCTTTTGCCTTTAATCCTTATATTTGTTGTGTTTTATTTTCTGTTGATTCTCCCCCAGCAGAAAAGGCAAAAACAGCATCAGCAGTTACTAAATTCACTCAAAAAGGGTGATCGGGTGATTACTTCATCGGGGATTTACGGCACTATTGCGAATGTTAAAGATAATATTATCAACCTTGTAATTGCTGATGGTGTGAAAGTTGATATTGATAAAAATCATATTGTCGCTAAAATTGGTTCAGCAGAAGAAAGTAAGTAATTTAGATTATAGACGTTGTTCTATAGATAGAATGGAATTTAAACTGTTTTCAAACTTAAGTTTAGGTGGAATAAAATGGTTATTGTAAAATATCCTGATAAGATTTTGAGACAGAAAACAAAACCCGTAGAAAAGATTACAAGAGAAATTTTTGATCTTGGTGAATCAATGATAAAAACTATGCTTAGCAATGATGGTATAGGTTTGGCAGCCAACCAGGTCGGTAATTTGTGGAATTTGTTCGTCATAAATCTCAAACCCTTTGATGAGAAACCTGAGCCAGAAGTGATTATAAACCCCCAAATTCTAAAGAAAGAAGACCTTGAAGAGGATGAGGAAGGGTGTTTAAGTTTCCCTGGTTTATTTCTTCATATTCCAAGGTATAAACGTTTGATCCTTCACTACCAGAATTTATATAATGAAAAAATTGTAATTGAAACGGAAGGAATTGTGGCACGGGCAGTTCAGCATGAAAATGACCATTTAAACGGAATTCTTTTTATCGACTATGTTAATGACCGAGAGAAAGTTAAAGTGGAAGAGTATTTATCAAATATAAAATCGGTATGAAGATAATTTTTTTTGGTTCGACAGACTTTTCACTTCCTATTGTGAAAAAAATTTATGAGCATTACGGACTTGCCGGAGTTGTCATTTCAAAACCGAAACCTAAAGGAAGAGGTTTAAAGGTTGATTTACCCGAAGTGGGCAAATGGGCAATGGAAAATAAAATAAAATTATATGATCCGGAAAATCCAAATACAATTTCTTTTATAGAAAATATTGCCTTAATAGCTCCGGATATCTTTGTTCTTTCTGCATACGGGCATATATTGAGCGGAGATCTTCTCAGGGTTCCTAAAAAAGGGGGAATAAACATTCATCCATCACTTTTGCCTAAATATCGTGGTGCTGCGCCGATTCAAAGGGCAATTATGGCTGGAGAGAAAAAAACCGGTATAACGATATTCTTTATGGATGAGAAGATAGACCACGGTAAAATAATTTTGCAAAAGGAAATAGAGATTGCTGAGAATGATACCTATGGAAGTCTGTCACAACGTCTATCTTCTCTTGGTGCAGAAATGGTTATAGAGGCGTTGAGAGCGATCGAAAAAAATGGATACCAGGTCATTGAACAAAATGAGTCGGAAATGACCTATGCACCGAAGATCAAAAAAGAAGAAACAATTATCAATTGGACAGACAAAAGTGAAAATATTTATAACTTGATTCGATCTTTGAATCCCGTTCCGTGTGCACGCACCCGCTTTCGCAATAGCGAGCTTTTTATCCTTGAAACTGAAATTGGCGATAAAAAGCTTGAGCCGGGTGTATTCCATATTGAGAACAAAAAAGTTTATATAGGCACAGGCAATGGTTCAATAATTTTAAAGATAGTGAAACCAGAAAATCGTAAGCCGATGACTGCCCTCGATTTTATAAACGGGTATCGAATCAAAAATGGAGAAAGAATTCAAATATGAATGCACGAGAAGCGGCATTAAATGCCTTATGTGAGGTTGATCAGGGTACTAATCTTAAGGTAGCTTTGGGACTTATCTTTGAAAGGGATGAACTCACGGATGAGGACCGTGCCCTTGCTAATGAGATTGCCTTTGGCACCCTGCGTCATCGTGAAGAGATAGATCAAATAATCAAAGAGACATTTATTGGTGATTTCAGCGCTGCTGATTCAATTTTGAAGAATATTTTACGCCTCGCAGTTTATCAATATCTCTTTCTCGATAGAATTCCTGTTTACGCGGTGGTAAATGAAGCAGTAAATCTCGGTAGGAGTGTTAAGGAAAAATCATTTATAAATGCAGTTTTAAGAGGGGTGATTCGTAATAAAAAAGTTCAATCAATGCGTGAACCTCAGGTCTGGGTTCTGAGGAAAATACTTGAGGCCTACCCGGTTGAGGGTGAACGGATAATTGAGTCATTCAAGAATCGTCCTACACCATATATCAGAATTAATAGATTGAAGGCGAAACCCGAAACTATAGAAGAGAATCTAAATGAGATGGGCATTGAATTTCGTCCTGGAAACTGGCTTGAAGATTTTCGTAAAATAAATCGACTTGGCACTTTGATTAATAATTCACTATTAAAACAGGGATTTATTTCTATACATGACGAAGCGCAGGGTATGATATGTAGACTTCTTGATCCTAAGCCGGGGGAGCGGATTGTAGATGTTTGTTCTGCGCCGGGGAGTAAAACTACTTACATTGCCGAATTGATGGCTAATCAAGGCCTAATTCTTGCCGGTGAAGTGAGTAGTGCTCGGTTGAAACTAGTTGTAGAGAATGCTGAAAGATTGGGTCTCAATATAATAAGATATCTCCTTGCTGATGGCCGACGTTATCAGATAAAAGATTTTGATAAAGTCCTTGTTGATGCGCCCTGTACAAATTCAGGGGTTATTGCTAAAAGACCGGAAGTGAAGGAAAGAGTAAATAAAAAGGTACTCGCCAGATTAGCCAACCTACAATATAATTTGCTATCTAACGCCGCATCCTTTTTAAAGATTGGTGGTTCAATAGTATATTCAACCTGCAGTATTTTGCCCCGTGAGAATGAGGAAATAATCGAACGATTTTTGAACGAAAATAAAAATTTTGAGTTGGAACCGGCAAGTGAATTCATTAAGGACACAGATACATATTTAAAGATTCTGCCGGGATTTTATAATACAGACGGGGTGTTTGCCGCACGATTAAAAAGAATTAAATAATTTTAATAATGTATTGACTTTTTTAAAAAAATTTATTATAATTTTATGTGAAAGGGAATTTTGCGACAATTACATTAACCAATGCCCAAATCGAAAAACTTGAGAATTTGCTGGGTGATTTTTATCGGCAGACCAATGTGATATGGTCAATGTTGATCACAAGTTCTGGGCATTTATTGGTGCAGCGAGGTTTTACAAAATCTTTTGATGTTTTGACCATTGCAGCCCTTACTTGTAATATATTCAATTCAACAATGGAGCTCGCCCATATCATTGGTGAAAAAAATTTCTCTGAATTGTTACAGGAGGGGAATAAAGCGAGTTTATATTATGCGAAACTTGATGGAGATTATTTACTTGTTTCACTGTTTGATGATAGAACAATACCTGGGGTTGTAAAAGTTGCTTCAGAAGAGTTTACAAAAAATGTAAAAAATATCTTGAGGCTATTATGATTAAAAAGAATTTTAGTTTTGAAAATTTTTATGTATATGAAGGTAACAAAGTAGCATTTATGGCTGCCCAGAAAGTTGTTCAATTCCCTGGAGAAGTATTTAATCCGCTTTATGTATATGCAACGGGAAGTTATGGTAAAACCCATTTTTTATGGACTCTTTACTCCGAATTGATTAAAAAAGATTCTGCCTTTATTTTTACACCTAAAGAATTTGAAGAATATTTACAAAAAAATAATCAGTTTGATACGGCGATTTTCGTTGACGATATCAACCGTGTTAATGAGAAATTCCAAGACTCCATATTGGCAATGATTGATATTTTAATTACGAAGAATAAACAATTATGCTTTAGCGGAAATGTGCCACCCCGTGAATTAAAGAATTTGGGCCCGAAAGTGGTGTCACGTATTGAAGGCGGACTCGTATGCGACCTTCAGCCACCCCGTGAAATAGCGATGGTAGAATTTATAAAAAAGAAATCAGAAGAGCGTGGAATCATTGTGCCAGATGAAATTGCCCTTGAACTTACCCAATTGTCCGGTGGATCTTTGAGAACAATAGATGGAATGTTGAATAGACTGGTTGCTTATGCCTCGCTCGGTAATATTACATTTGATTTAAATACTATTCGTTTGATATTGAAAGAGTTTTATCCACGAGGAATCTTTAGTCCGGTTTCTTCGATTATTGAAGAGTTGAAAAAAAATGCCGATGAAGTTCTTACGGAAATTGCGGAGGTAAAAGATCCTCGTTCCGAATACAAAGAAAAAATTTACATCTGGGAAATGAAAGGTTTTGATACATCAGCGTTGAAACCATTGCTTGACGCAGAGATAGAAACTCTTGCCAACGCTTATAATGTCTTTATCAAAAAAGTAGAACGTTTGATTGAATTACAGAAAGAGTTTGGTACTATTGATATTTCGAAATTCCCGGAGGATGCGATAAAGATTGAAACGATGCTCTTTTCACCGGATAAAATTGAGGAAATTGAAGCGTTATTGAATTCAATAAAGGAGCGATTGAAAGAAGAAGAGAAAAAACCTTTTAGAAATTATTGGATTACCGATTGCAACCGAGTTGTTGTTGAAATTTATGAAAAGACAATAATGCCTTCTTTAGGGAAAGAATTTAATCCATTTATAGTATTCGGCGGTAATGGAACTGGAAAAACATTTCTCTGCCAGAATATTTTAGAGGATCTAAAATTACGGGGTCATAATCCTGTGCTCTGGGATTTCGCTAGTGGGATACAGGAACTTCCTGAACCAAAAGATACAAACGATGTCTTGCTAATTGATAATTTCCACAAGATACTTCTTTTGGATAATGATTTGCGTAGTAATGTGTCTGAGACTATTCTTTCTTTTATAAAAAAGGAAAAAGGGGTATTTATTTTTTCTGAGCCATTGGGTGGTGATAATATTTTAGACGAAAATGGAAAGATGATATTCCAACTCGGAATAGATGCCATTTTAAAAGAGCCCGACCCGGAGATAACCGAACTTTATATTAAATCAAAAATTTCTTCTGAAGAATATGAAAGTCTTAAGACAAAAGGGATACCAAGGTTTAATAATTTCAAAGAGATCGATTTATTTATTGAAAATTTAAGAAAACCACCGGTCGTTCCTGAAGCAAAATTATCGGAAGGCATCATAAGTTTAGGATTGCCCGGTGAAGAATCCATCAAACCAGTTACAGAAGAGGAGGTTATTGAGAAGGTTGAGCTTCAGAAAGAGATTACTCAGGTAATTGAGCCAGCAGTAGAACTTCAATCTAAACCACTTGAACCGCAACTTAAGAAATTAAAGGCAGAACGCTTGATAATCCAGGAAATTACTGATGAATTACTGGAAGAAAATTATATTTCGTTCAAAAGGGGTGAGTAAATGGCGATAAAAGGTTCACTGAGTGAAGCACCTCTTCCTGATGTCATTCAACTCTTGAGTTTTTCGCTGAGGTCTGGTTGTTTGTCGGTCACCGATGGCAAAAATTTTGGAAATATCTTTATCAAAGATGGGAAGATTATTTATGCTACATTACTAAATAGAAAGGACCGCCTGGGCGACATCCTGGTACGAAAACAAGTCATTGATGAGTTCGTTCTGAAAGCTGCACTTGAAGAGCAAAAGAGAACGAATAAGAGAATAGGAGAGATTCTTGTTGAAAATGGATATATTACAAAAGAAACCCTTGAGAAGGAGCTTGCCAATCAAATAGCAGAAACGATATTTACAATTCTTACCTGGGAAACGGGCTATTTCAATTTTGAATCTGATTTATTGCCTGGCAGTGAAGAATTTCTCGTTCAATTGTCGCCTCAGGAACTCCTGCTTGAGGGTGCAAGGCGCATAGATGAATGGCGTAAACTTGAAAAAAGATTACCTCCATTTGAGTCAGTCCTTGTAATAAAGAAGGATTATAAAGAGATACCTTTGACCGAAGAAGAATTAAAGATTCTCCAACTGATTGACGGGAATCGCACTATTGACGATATTCTAAAATTATCTGAGTATGATTTTTTTGAAACCTGTCGCACAATCTATGCTTTGATTTCCGCGGGTATTGCTGAAAAACCAGAAAAAACAGAGGTGGCAAAGAAGGCAATAGGTGACTTAAATGAATATAAAAATCTCGGATTTGCGTTTTTTAAAACTGGAATGTTTGATGAAGCCGAGCGGGAATTCAAAAATGTATTAGAGATAGCGCCAGATAATGCAGAATCATTAATGTATTTTGGACTCATCCAATTGAAGAGAAATCATCTTGAGAAGGCCGAGGAGTATTTGAAAAAGGCGGGAGAAACAGAAAAGAATCCAGCAATTTTAAACAATTTAGGTTATTATTATAACCGAACAGGAAATTTTGAACAGGCACAGATTTATCTTAACCAAGCCCTTGAGTTATCACCCGATGATCCCCGAATAAATTGTAATTTGGGTATAACCCTTTTTAATCGTAAAAATTTTGATGAGGCACAAAAATACTTTAAAAAAGTAATAGAGAAAAAACCCGAATTTATTACGCCCTATATTTATATATCTTTGATATATCTGGAATTGAATGATGTCCAAAAGGCGGTTGATTTTCTCAAGGAATGCATTGATAAATTCCCCCGTCTTGCGGTCTTTAAAAATAACCTCGCAGTCATTTATGAATCACTTGATTTACCGGAAGAAGCTGAGCGTCTTTATCGCCAGGCAGTAAATGATGAACCTACAAATAATAAGATTTATAGAAACCTCGCTGATTTTTATTACGAGTCTCAGATTCTTGGTGCTGCAAAGGAATTTTATGAAAGAATTCCTGAGGAAGAAAGAGATTGGGAAGTTTTTTTTAAATTGGGGAATATACTGATGCGGCTCGGTGATCCTGATGGTGCCTTAAACAACTGGGAAAAGGCAAAAAATTTGAATCCCACCAATGACATAATTACTCAGAATATTGAATTGTTGAAGAAGTCTTGTGGAACCTAACTTTCAGAATTTGATAAAATTGATTGAGGAAAAGACCGGTTTCAAATGTCACAGTTATAAAGAAAGGCCTTTGACCAGACGTATAAGGGTAAGGATGCGTGCGCTTGGCTTGAGTGAATTTTCTGAATATTATGAATATCTTAATAAAAATCCTGACGAACTTAATAATCTTCTTAGTACTATAACTATAAATCTATCGTATTTTTTTAGAAATTTTGAGACTTTTGAATATCTAAAGACGGATATTTTCCCGATGTTTACTAAGAAAGAAAAAGTTATTTTCTGGAGCGCGGGATGTGCGCAGGGTGAGGAAGCATATTCGCTGGCGATGCTGGCTTCAGAAACAGATATTCTGGGTAAGACGATCATTTATGCTACCGACATAGATGAGGAGTCATTAAAAAAGGCTGAACAGGGAGTTTATCCAACCGCAGTATTACAGTATACACCATCCGAATATCTAATCAAGTATTTTGTAAAATGTAACAATGGCTATAAAGTCAAGGATAATATAAAATCAGTTGTTAAATTCATTCATCTTGATTTGTTCGATAATTTTCCATACGGTCCGTGTGATTTGATTATGTGTCGCAATGTTTTGATATATATGAGCAGAAATGCACAATCGGAGCTTGTCCGTAGATTTTATGAATCTCTTAGACTTAATGGTTACCTTGTGATCGGTAAGGTTGAGTTGCTCCTGGGTATTCCTGAAGCAAAATTTTTTACCATCGTTAACCGAGCGGAACGTGTATACCAAAAGATTGCTTTATGATAATTTTAATCAGACATAAATCTTATGGTAAGTGAAATCAGGGTTGGTATAGGTGAGGTTAAGGTGGTTAGGGGGGATGTGATACTGTCTGCCTATGGTGTTGGTTCCTGTGTGGTTATCGTATTTTATGAAGCCCAAACCCGCACCGGGGGATTGGCACATATTCTTCTTCCCCATGGTGCAGATGGCAGCTTTAAACATCCAAAGGGTGCGATTGAAGAATTACTCAGACATTTTTCTGAAATGGGTATTGAAAAAAAACAGATTATTGCGAAGATAGTCGGTGGCTCCACAATGTTTGGTGAGTTATTGCAAACTTCAATTGGGGAAAGAAATGTTCTGGAAACTAAAGAACAGTTAAAAAGGCATTCAATACCACTCGTTGCTGAGGATGTGCATGGAAATTGGGGAAGGACAATTTTTTTCAATGTCAGTACCGGTGAGGTTTTGATAAAATCTTATCGGCAGGGAGAGAAAAAAATTTAGTTGATGAAGAAAGTATTAATTGTTGAAGATTCGGTATTGATGCAAAGGTTGATTGGAGATATTATACAATCTTCCGGTGAATTTGAGGTCTGTGCCTACGCCCGAAATGTTGATGAAGCATGGGCGAAGTTTAATAAGTGCAATCCGGATGTTATTACCCTTGATTATGAGCTGCCGGGAGAGAATGGGTTGGCGTTTTTACAAAGAGTTATGTCCATAAAGCCAACTCCGGTGCTGATGCTTTCAGCACATACCCAGAAGGGGGCAGAAATTACGATACAATCCCTTAATTTGGGGGCAGTTGATTTTTTCCCAAAACCTTCAGGTCCTATCTCTATTGATCTTTACGATTTCAAAGAAGAATTAATTGCAAAATTAAAATATGTAGCACAGGCAAATCTTCGACCTATTGTGTCAGCACCTCACGAAGTTCCTTGTTTTAAAAAAGTTGACTTTGTCATCGGAATTGCCTCGTCAACAGGCGGTATAAGGGCTTTGAATTTTTTACTTTCATCTCTGAGAAAAGATTCCGGTTTTAAAATTATCGTTGTTCAACATATGCCGAAATTTTTCACGGGCAGTCTGGCAATGCATCTTAATGAGAAATCAAGTTTGAATGTTAAGGAAGCAACACACAATGACTCAATATCGCCCGATACAGTTCTTATCGCACCTGGTGGTAGTCATATAAAGATACATCCATCTGGTAAATCGGTCATATTGAGTGATGAGGCTCCAAGGTATGGATTAAAACCAAGTGCGGATTATCTTTTTGAATCAATGGCAGATGTATTCAAGGATAAGGCATTGGGAATTGTTCTTACCGGAATGGGACATGATGGAACAAATGGATTGTTGAAAATAAAACATCAGGGTGGTGTAACAATCGCCCAAGAACCATTAGAAGCAACGATTGCAAGTATGCCTCAATCGGCAATTGATGCCGGCGCGGTTGATTATGTTTTGCCACTGCATCTTATTGTAAAAAAACTAACCGAAATGGCAAGATTATGATTGATGGAATAAATAAAAAATTGGAAGAATTGAAAAAATTAATCAATAAATACACACCGGATAAAGAGCAAACTATAAAAGATATGATAAAAAATATTTACATTGAAATTGCAAACAATATACGTTATCTAAATCAAGCACAGTCTGATTTGAGACAGATCGTCCAGGATTTTAGAAACCGAAGAACGAGTAAAATTGATATGGACAGGTTCTATTCTTTTATAAAAGCACGCACCTCACCGGAACTTGATCTTGCAACACTCCTTGATCGTGCCTGGAATTTGATTGTTATGGAAGATTACGATGATGCAATGGATGTTCTTAAAAAGGCACTTGATATCGATCCCAAGAATACCCGGGCACTCGGTTTGAGTGGATTGGTCTTGATGAATAAAGAATTATATGATGAGGCTATGCTCTATCTCCAGAAGGTTTTATTGATTGAACCAGAAAATCCATTTGCCTTGAACAACCTTGGGTTTATTTGTTATAAGAAGGGAATCTGGGGAGAGGCGATTGAACATTTAAGCAAGGTTGCAAAGCAGACCAGAGATCGAATGGCAAGGCTCTATGCTAACTTTTATCTGGGGCTGGTTTATTATGAACGGGAAATGTTTGTTGACGCAGTAGATTTCTTTGAAGAAGCATTAAAACTCGGTCCCAATCTTCAAGAGGCATACTATTATTGTGGGCTCGCTCAACTAAAAAGGTACGAATTTCATAAAGCGGTTGAATATTTCGAAAAATGTATAAAGATTGAACCTGATTCAAAATATGCCAGACTTGCAAGGGAAGAGGTAGAGAAGATAAGACCGATAATTGAACCTGATAGAATTTTTAAGAATCGCAGGAACAATGAACCTAAATAAGATATTCCATCAGATAGTGGAGATTATCGTTAAAACCGGTGAGCACATTTACCAGATTTCCGGACGAAGAAAATATATATCTTATAAAGGTGCGGTGAACCTCGTGACACAGTTTGACCACATTGCCCAGTCAATGATTGTAAACTATCTCAAAAAAAATTTTCCTGATTACGGTATTTTAAGCGAAGAAAATGTTAATCACTATACTAACAAACCAATAAAATGGCTCCTTGACCCTCTTGATGGAACAACAAACTTTGCCCATAACCTGCCCATATGGGCAATATCTATCGGGCTTGAGGTTGACGGTGAGATTGTGTTAGGCATTGTTTATGATCCAACGAGAAAGGAATTATTTTCGGCAATAAAAGGCAATGGTGCATTTTTGAATAAAAAGAGAATATCGGTATCAAAGACAAAAAAACTCGGGAAGAGTTTACTGGTGACAGGATTTCCTTATGATATACGAGAGAGTAAAGAGAATAATCTTGATTATTTCGCACGATTCTGTTTAACTGCACAGGCAGTAAGAAGGCTTGGGTCGGCAGCGCTTGACCTATGTTATACTGCCTGCGGAAGATTTGATGGCTACTGGGAGATTAAACTCTCACCCTGGGACCAGGCAGCAGGTTCGCTGATCTTGAAAGAGGCAGGCGGAAGGATAACCGATTTTAAAGGCAGACCATTTGAGATATATGGCAAAGAGGTTTTGGGAACAAATGGCTACATACACAGTCAAATGATAAAAGTACTAAACAAAAAATACTGATCAATTTTTTATTTTCTGTTTTAATTTCCTTATATTTTTGGTTAATGGGCGTTCCACTATACCCATCTCGGTTACAATTCCTGTTATCAATTTTTCAGGTGTAACATCAAAGGCTGGATTGCAGACCTTTGCTTTTTTTGAGACAATACATCTATCGTTGAAATAAAATATTTCATCAGCACAGCGAAATTCAATAGGAATTTCTTTACCTGATTTTATATTGAAATCAAATGTAGAGATAGGTGCTGCAACATAGAAGGGAACTCCATAATAACGGGCTATGATTGCCAATCCTCTGGTTCCAATTTTGTTTGCGGTATCTCCATTCTGGGCAATGCGGTCAGCACCGACAAGGACTAAATCCATCTCGGGCATATATGTTGCGGCCATATTATCACAGATTGCGTATGTTTCAATTCCATTTTTGGTGAGCTCCCAGGTGGTTAGCCTTGCACCCTGTAAAAGCGGTCTTGTTTCGCAGGAATAGACAATAAATTTTTTCCCCATTTTTTTTGCCGTGTAAAGGATACCCAATGCGGTTCCAATACCACTCGTTGCCAGGGCACCCGCATTGCAATGGACCATTATCTTATAGCCGTTTTTAATCAACCCTGCCCCATAAATGCCTATTCTTTCGCACGCCTTTTTATCCTCCTCTTCTATTGCCTGTGCTTCTTTTAACAATGTAAGGTACATATCACTTCTTTTCTTTACTTTACTTAATGATTTTTTCAAGCGCTCTATTGCCCAGAAGAGATTTACTGCCGTGGGGCGGGAAGATTTTAGGTATTCAGCATACTTGAGAATTTTTTTATACGAATTTTTGCGTGCCGACAAAACTAAGCCATATGCCGCAACGACTCCAATCAATGGTGCACCCCGCACCTTAAGGGTTTTTATCGCATTATACACATCTTTTATATTTCTTAAATGTAGATAGATTTCTTTTTCAGGAAGTCTTGTCTGGTCAAGTATCACTATTTCATTTTTCTTGGAATCATATTCTATGGTTTTGAATGTGAGCATTTAGACAATACCTGAATGTCTCTTTGCCGAAAGGATTGTATTGTATAATAACATCGTTATCGTCATCGGACCAACACCACCAGGAACCGGTGATATTGCACTCACCTTCTTACTCACTTCTTCAAATTCTACATCACCGATCAACCTGAATCCGCTCTTTTTTGTTGAATCCTCTATTCTATTTACACCCACATCTATCACAACCGCGCCTTCTTTCACCATATCGCCATTTACTGTATGGGGTCTACCTGCAGCAACGATGAGTATATCCGCCTGTCTTGTATATTCTGCCATGTTCTTTGTTCCGGTGTGGCACATTGTGACCGTGGCATTTGCGCCGGGTTTTTTTTGAACAAGCATCATTGCTAATGGTTTACCTACAATATTACTTCTGCCAACAATCACAACATGTTTCCCTGAGATTTCAATACCGTTGCGTATTAATAACTGTTGAATCCCATGAGGTGTGCAGGGAAGGAAGCAATCTACACCAATCATCAGTTTCCCTACATTCACGGGGTGGAATCCATCAACATCTTTGTTGGGGTCAATCGCATATAAGACCTTGTCTTCATTGATATGGTCGGGCAATGGCAACTGGACTAAAATTCCATGGATGGCAGAATCATGGTTTAATTCTTCAATCAATTTCAAGAGTTTTGTTTCTTTATAAGAAGAGTCAAATTTATATTCACGGGACATAATCCCTACTTCTGCACAGGCTTTTTCTTTACCTTTGACATAAGAGATTGAGGCAGGGTTGTCACCAACGAGAATCACCGCAAGCCCGGGGATAATATTATATCTTTCTTTTAATTGCTTTATCTCTTCTTTCATCTCTTCACGCATTTTTGCCGCAAGTTCTGTTCCACTTAAAATCTTTGCCATTATATCTCCTTTCAGCATTATAAAATTGATGGATTATATAATAAAAAAAGACAAAGTCAATGGTTTTTGTTTTTTGGATTTTTCAATATTGACAAGTTTAGAAATTTGATTATAATAACACAAATAATTGAGAATTAATAAAAAGGCTTAAGTCTTGAAAGGAGGTGAAAAAAAACAGAGAAAAAATAATTAAAAAAGATAATGAAAAAAAGATAATGAAAAGGAGTCAACTATGAAGAATTGGCGCCAGAATTGGAGGTAGCTCAGGATGACGAATATCAGAGAAGGTAATTT
>CBFGJP010000048.1:0-20105 GCA_965649105.1 Caldifarciminota bacterium | reverse complement strand
GTGCTCTATACTCTGCTCACCCAAAAAATTACCTTCTCTGATATTCGTCATCCTGAGCTACCTCCAATTCTGGCGCCAATTCTTCATAGTTGACTCCTTTTTTATTTAAGCCAAATAAACCCATCTAAAATTTATAAAATGCAAAAATTGTGCCCGACCATAGACGAAATTTTCCTGAAAAACCAAGAAATTTTATTACCAATTTTTACAACAAGTTTCATAAAATTATAACAAATTGCACAAAAATATAACCCTAACCCATGTCGGATATATTTTCATCCCGACATGGGTTAGGAATTTTAATCCATTATCTAACCAGTATTGCCTTTCTGGTTAATGGTTCTGTTCCTGCATCAAGGGTTACAAAATAAATACCTGCAGCAACCGATTTCCCGTTTTCATCTTTGCCGTTCCATCGGACTTTATATGTACCAGGCTTATGATGCCCATTGACGATTGTTTTTACAACCTTTCCAGTTACATCATAAACAACTAGTTTTACTTTTTGCGCATCTGTTATTGTGTATTTTATCGTACCGCCATTTTCACCAATTAAATTAGGCATTAACTCTAATTTTGATGAAATTGATTTGCTCGAACCCTCTTTTATGCCGTATTGAGGTAGAGGAATGACTTTTAGCCTGATCATAAAATCGCCGCCACTCGTGGGATTACCCCACTGGTTATTTTGATATATCCACATATTTTGCTGATAATTCAGTGCGGGATCCATCAAACAACTGACCGTATCTGTTCCAATGGGTGGACCAATTATGAATCCAACGACTGCACCGGGTACTACCCTAATATTGGCATTGGTTATTTCTTCACTATACCAGTCATAACCAGGAGATTGTAAATTTGGTCTAGTATAGATCAATTGTCCAGGGGCTCCGCCGGTACCGATCGCATAAACTCTTAAATCAAAGTTTCCTGCCCTGCTGAAGAAGAATTTAACTTCGTGGAGAAGTCCGCTGTCAATACCTACAGGAGCAAAATCAAACCTGACAAACATCCCCGAACCAATACTCAATCCGCCCGGTATCCAGTATGGTTGTCCATCATCATAGAATATAGTTATTGCACTTGTTACTTCAAAATTGTAAGTTTGAGTATTTACACCATTGCCTGCATTATCAACTGCCCTGATATAGTAGTAAATATCAGTATGGTAGTGTTGAGGTGGAATGGTTGTTTCATAGATATCGGTTCCGACCTCCTGCATTGTCAATTGATTCCAGGGACCATTCTCAATGCGGTAATTTAGAATAACTGAATCAGGATTAACCCCGCTCCCGGGATCGGTTATTGTCGCAGTCACGATGTAACCATTTGTTGTATCTGGTGTATCCTCAAGCGGTGCATGTTCAATTGTGGGTGGCTGTAGGTCAGCAGCAGGTGTATCTGCTATTCTGACATCATCAATAAAGCAACCCTGTCCACCATCAAGTGCGTCATAGGCAAATACAAAACGAATCTTGATTTGGTTTCCTGGTGCGACATAACCGAGTGCCATAAGATTTAATGATGCGACATCAACCCAATTTGGTCTTGTATCATAACAATATGCCCAGCGGGTTCCTAATAAACCAGTATTGGCAAGATGGGCATCGTAAGAAGGAATTAAATGTCCTAAATGAGAGGAATCAACCTGCAGCCAGGTTGTCCCGTTATCAGGAGAAATCTGAAGAATAAATCCATCAAAGTTCGTTGCGTTGCCTTCAAAATCGCCCCAGTAAGAGAATGATATAAATAATGAATCCCAACCGGTCAGGTCAATTGTGGGTGATTCCAGGCATACTCCATTGCCCGGATTCTGTCCGGGCGAAGGATAAAGTGCAAGGTCAGTGCTGGGATGCCCGGGATAACGATAACCGGAATGTGCTGGTGCTTGCGGTCCATAGTTGTTCGTTGTGTCTCGCATACCGAAAGTATGCATCTGGACACTGCCTGGATAACCATAGGTAGTCCACGGTGCCAGACTCGCCCTTTCAAAACTGTCAACGAATTCCTGCCGTGCTGAAAATACCAAAAGTTCATTTGGTTTAGTTGATTGGATGGGGTGACTTTTAGTTTCTGCATTTTTCGTTGAGCTGATACCGTATAAAAAATAAGGAGATGTAATCAAAAGACCTATGATCAAAAACAGCAAGCTTATCTTAATGCCTTTCATTGATCCTCCTTTCTTTTCTTTTTAAAAGGCTTCCCCAGTTCTCCATAGCCCTGGTAGCGAAATTCGTATAATTATAATTACAATTAAGGTCTTGTCAATGCCCAAAATTGTTTATTTAAAAAAAGGAAAACCGGTCAAAGACGACATACTCTCCCGAACTTTTTCTTTGACTTTATTCTGAGCATCGTTGAAGGCAGCAATGATCAAATCCTGAAGCATGTTGATATCTTTTTCTTGAATTATTTGTGGTTCAATTTTAACTGAAATCACATTTTGTTCCCCATTCATTTCAATCTTCACCATACCTCCACCCGCACTACCTTCAACTTTTATCTTTTTTAACTCTTCCTGCAATTTTTCCTGCAGTTTTAATGCCTGCTTAAAAATATCTTTCATCTTTAAAACAATTGATTTGCTATCATTTTATCTGACTTCTTCTCCATCAAACATTGTTATTATTGTGTCGGTGAGGGTATTGGATTTCTTTTGCGGCTTGACAATGTTAATTTTTAAGTTAATATCCTGCCCGACAATATTTTTTAGTCCTTCAATCAACAATTTTTGATTTGCGGTCAATTCTTTGTGCTGGAAATCATTTTGAACAAATATCTCCACATTATTACCGTTTATCTCTAAATCAGTTTGATAGATTATTGCAGAAATCTTTGGGCTCTTTTTGCTGAGGTAGGCAATCAATTTTTTTTTGTTGCTCAGAACCTTCTGTGCCTGGAAGATATCGTGGTTGCCTTTTATTGACTGGTTTGTATCATTGGACTGGTGGTTTAAAATAAACTGAGCAAAGAGTAATTCAAGCGCAATTCTGGGATTTATTGATCTCTTTATAGTATCTTCAAATCTCAGACAGGTTTCAATTAGATTTATAATTTTTGTATTATCCAGGTTTATACTTTTCAAGAGATTGATTTCCTCGAGTGATGATTCAATCAATTCATGATCGATACCAATATGGACAAGTAATGTTTTTCTCAAATAGCCTACCAATCCTTTATAGATATCAAGAACATCAGCTCCTTCTTCAATACCTTTATTCAGCAGTAAAATCATGCCCGCAAGATCGTTTTGAACAATTTTGTTCATCAATTCAATATAAAAATCAACACTCAAAAAGCCGATAAGTTTAAATACATCTTCCTCGGTAATTTTCCCTTCAGAAAAAGAGGTTAATTGTTCCAGTATGCTTTCACCATCGCGGATGCTGCCATCGGATCTTAAGGCAAGATAGTATAATGCCTTATCGGTAATTTCAATTTTTTCCTTTTCAGCAATTTTTTTTAATCTCTGACTGATTTCAGTAATGGATAGGCGTTTGAATGTGAAACGCTGACATCTTGAAACAATCGTTGCTGGTACCTTCCCGGGATTTGTTGTTGCCAGTATAAATACGACACTCGGCGGTGGTTCTTCAAGTGTTTTCAATAGGGCATTGAATGCTTCGGGGGTGAGCATATGAACTTCATCAATTATGTAGATCTTATATTTGCCATGGAGCGGGGCATATTTAATGCTTTCGCGTAGATTCCTTATCTCGTCTATACCCCGATTTGATGCACCATCAATTTCTATCACATCAACGCTTCTGCTCGTTGTTATTTCCTTGCAGGAAGGACATTCTTGACAGGGATTAACTGTGGGACCGTTTATGCAATTCAAACTTTTGGCAAATATTCTGGCTGTCGTTGTTTTCCCCACACCTCTTGGACCGGCAAATAAAAATGCATGGCCTATTGCACCACTGTTGATAGCTCCCTTCAGCGATAGAACGACATGGTTCTGTCCGGTTAATTCATCAAAATTTTGGGGACGATACTTTAATGAAAACACCCTGTGTGCCATAATCTTTTTTCCTGTTTTTTGTTCCCTAATATCCGGTCGTGCAACCCTAATTCGCCGGCCATCTCAGGAACAGCAGGGTAAAGAACTCAGCCCAGGCTCCCTTATGACCAGTCCATTTCTACTTACCGTTGCTTCCTTCCGGACCTGGCGGGGTTTGTAGACGGTGCTTTCATAAGACCCGAGCCTCAACATCCTTTGATCCTTGCTGTTGCCCCTGAAATAACCTGCTCCATAAGGCATTCACCCCGCATAAGCGGATTTCGGGTCATCCCCCACTTTGGTGGCGGAATCAGGGCACCGCTAGCTCCCCGTTTAGCACGACCGGGTTTATCTTCTAAAATCTATTTTCTCAAAAAGAAATTCCTGGGGTTTTATTCCACAGGTCCCGATACCGTTTCTTACAAGATAAGTCTGGAATCCCTCTATTGCCTTTATATCAATCTCGGTAAGTCTTTGGAAATCAGGCACTCTAATATTCGCAAGGAATGTTGGATCAGTTGGCCAATCATTATTCTTTACAAGAACCTGTTTTGCAATCTCCGGATGGAGACGGACATAGCCAAATACCCCATCAATTACATTTTTCAATCGGAATGAAGCGAGGCGTTCATTTTGAACAAAGCTCTTACGCATAACGATTGCAAGATAAGGCATTGAAGGCATAATATAGCGATTTAAAAGACCTTCATCAAGAACGGTGTCACCTGCAAATAACAGGTAACTTCGATAAGGTTCAAGGACAAAAAGTGCATCGACCTTTTTAGTTGATAATGCGGTCGTTAATTCCTCAACGCTTAAAGGAACCTTCGTATATTTCGTTAGTTTTTCCATTGCGAAATTAGGAGCGATTAGATCAAATATATAAGAATCATTACTAAGATAACCAATCTTCTTTCCATTAAGATCCTTGAGAAATTTAATTTTTGTACCTTTGGGAATTATAATTGCATCTGCTATTCCTTTGAATGTAATTGTGCCTACTGCTTTTACAGTATCGCCATTTATACTCGGTGTGATTAAAAGCTTATACCATGGGACTGCACAAACATCATACTCACCGTTTTTAATCCCTTCGAGTGGGTCGCTTTTGATCGCAACAAATTCCGGCGCGATTTTTTCGAGTTGGAAATATCGGCGCGTCGTATCAACTTGGGCGACATAAAAGGCAATACCACCGAAGGATTTATCAACACCGATACGGACTTTGACAGGTTGAGCCTCTTTATATTGTGGATAACCAACAACAAATAAGAGTGCAACCAAACCAAAGAAGATAAGTATATTAAGAATCGCTTCGGTCGTTTTTGTGCTCATTTTTTCTCCTTTGATATTTTGTCTGCCTTTTGTATATATTCCCAGGATTTTTTTGTATTGCCGATCTCTCGATAGGCAATGGCAAGGTTTGTCAAAACATCGACATTGTTCGGATCCAGCGGTAGTGCTTTTTCCTCATAAATCTCAATCGCCTTCTTATAATTCTTTTCTTGGGAATAAGACACACCGAGATAAAACCAGGCAGGCAAATCATCAGGTTTTAATTCTACAAGTTTTTCAAAATGTTTTCTTGCTTCGGTCCATTTACCCATTCGAATTAGAAATTCACCAAGGAAATATAGCGCATCAATGTCTTCGGGCATAAGTTCTACAGACCATGTCAGATTTTTCAATGCGAGTGTATCATTTTTGGTATTGAGATAAACAATACCCGTAAGATAATATGCCCTACCCAGACCTTCATTTTCCTTTACAAATTTTTCGACATTTTTTTCTTGGGCTTGTAGTCCCCCATCGTATCCAAGTTTCACTTTAATAAACTGGTCTAAAGCCTCTTTTTTCCCTTCCTTCCACAATTTTACTAATTCTGCCCCCAGGTTTTGATTGAATTCTACATTTTTGAACAATAAAGTTTTATACTTTGTATACTCTTTTTCAAATGTTTTGATCGAATTGTTTAAATAATAAAGACAGGAGTCATATATCTGTTTATCAAAATAAACCCGGGCAATAAAATAATTTGCTTCGGCATTTTCCCTATCAAATTCAAGAACCTTATGATATACCTTCATTGCCTTTTCTTTTTCACCTTGTTCGATATAGATATTACCCTCAAGGATATACTGGCTTGTATTTTCAGGATCAAGTCGCTGGGCAAATTTTAAATTTATAAATGCCTCTTCATAATTTTTATCTAAAATTGCCTTGTATGCGGTACCATAAAATACCTGCCAGTATGCAGATATGTTATTACCATTTTCATCAGTTTTCAACCATTGTATGGTTGCTGATGAATCTTTTTTAAAGGCATACTGAAATGCTTTGCTTGCCTCCGGATAATTACCTAACCCAAGTTCTGCTTTACCCAAAAGGCAATAAGCCTCATAATCATCAGGTGCAATCTTTAGTCCTTCAAGCGCCTGTTTTTTGGCATTTTCATAATCCTGCTGTCCAATATATATTTTGCAGGCATTTTTCCATGTCGGCGGACATCCTAAAAAAAACAAAACCACAACGGGCAATAATAAAATAATGGCTTTTTTCATTTTTGCCTCCTTCGAGTCTATTTTATATAAAATGGGTTCAAAGTCAATAGTAAACTTTACTCTTGATTTTTTAAAATTTATGTATATATTTAAATTAATGAACCAGATAATTGGTAGAACCTGGGCGGAGATTTATCTTGATCGGCTCGCAAATAATTACGGATTAATAAAAAAATTCGTCGGAAATAAAAAAATAATGGCTGCGATTAAAGCCGATGCCTATGGCCATGGTGCTGTTGAAGTTGCAAAGACACTTCAAAAACTCGGGGTTGATATGTTCGGAGTTGCTAGTGTTGAGGAAGGAATTGAATTGCGACTTGCGGGAATCGAGGCAAAGATAGTGATACTGAGTCCAATTATGTACGAACAGATTGATGTATGCATCGAACATAATCTTATACCCACTATTTCAGAACTAAAATTTTTTGAAAGATTAAACAGAAAACTAATGTCTTACAAAAAACCCCTATTGGTCCATATTGAGGTTGACACTGGAATGACACGCACTGGATTTCCTTATGATAAAACCATTGATGCTTTGAAAAAGATCTTAACCTCTCCTCAGATAAAGATTGAAGGTATATTCTCCCATTTTCCGCTGGCCGATTCCGATGGCGCATTTTCCCAGGAGCAGATAAAAAAATTTTCATCCCTTATTACCCGTCTTAATAGTATAAAAATAAAACCAAAGTTTGTTCACCTTGCAAATTCCTCTGGTATATTCCGTTATCCTCAATCTCATTTTAATTTGGTTCGACCAGGAATTGCACTTTACGGTCTGAAATCTTCTTTGGAAATTAACTACAACACTTGCTTTAAACCAGTTATGAGTTTGAAATCGAGGATTGTTAACATTCAAACCGTTCCCCGAGGCACTCCGATAAGTTATGGTCATACCTTTCGTACTATTAGAAAAAGTAGAATTGCAACATTGAGTGTTGGTTATGGAGATGGCTATCCAAGGATATTATCAAACAATGCGGATGTCCTTTGTCATGGTAAAAGGGCAAGGATTGTCGGGACAATATGTATGGATTTGATGATGATTGATGTAACCGATATTCCGCAGGCAAAATTGGGTGATGTTGTTACCTTAATTGGCAAGGACGGTGCCGAAGAAATAACTGCCGAAGAAGTGGCGAAAAAATGTAATACAATTGTTTATGAAATCACCTCGGGCATCGGTCCGAGGGTTGCGAGGGTATTTAAGTATAAAGATAATATTGTGAGCATAAGAAATTTATTAGGAAGATGGCAAAATCATATAAAGTTAAGTAGTAATTATAGAAAAGGAGGATAGTATGAAGCGATTGGCTTTGCTTCTGGTCTTTGTCTCTATATTCGCTCAGGAGACAACGCATACCGTAAAACCCGGTGATACACTCTGGGATATTGCTGGGTTTTACTATCAGAACCCGTTTTTATGGCCCTACATATGGCGGGCAAATCTCACCAAAATTGAAGATCCACACTGGATATATCCGGACCAAGTTTTTGTTATACCACCTTCACCGGAAGAATCATTGGGAATGGCACCGCCTACTGAAACTCCTGCCGAGGTGCCACCTGAAGTCACACCTGAAATAGTCCCTGAGACATATACCTATGTTCCGCCAACAAGTAAAAAAACAGCGGAGATTGTTTCGATGGTAAAGCCCGAGGAGCGTTTATTCAGTGAAGATCTGATCCACCGTGCTGGATTTATATTAACCGAAGAACTTCCCTTCTGGGGCAAGATTACTGGAACCGAGCCTGCCGGTGCAGGTAATATTTCGGCATATATGACGATCTATATTGACCGTGCCGCGGATGTGAAAAAAGGCGATATACTCACAATTTACCGTTCGGGCAAAAATATCAGTCATCCAAAAACCGGTGCATTTTTGGGCAAAGAGATAATCGTTTTAGGAAGGGCGGAAATTGAAGAAGTTGGTCCTGAAGGTTCGAGATGCAGGGTTATTGATTCTTACGATATAATTAAAAAAGGTGATTTAGTTACACCTTATCAAGCCCAACTTGCGCCAGAGAATGTGACCCTTGTGCCGGCGACCAATGAATTAGAAGGTTATGTGGTAGAAGTAAAGAGTTATCAATCCTATACAACTCCACCCCATATCTTTGTCTATCTTGATTTTGGAGAAAACTCAGGTGTTGCAGTGGGCGATATTTTTGATATTTATCAGGAAAGGGTTATTGGTGGTAAGACAATGCCAGACTACACAATTGCCAAGGTCCAGGTAATTAGTATCTTTGAAAGGGCTTGTATAGGCCTTCTCCGATGGGAAAAAAAGGTGCCGATGATTAAACGGGGTGAAAAGTGCCGTTTGGCAATGGAGGCACGATGAAAGAGAAGGAGGCATTAAGCCAAGTCTACCTGTTTAGAGAATTAACCCCAAGCGAGATGGATATTCTAATTTCAATCTCAAAAGAAAAGCGGGTGAAAAAAAATGAAGTAATATTCAAGGAAGGTGACATTGGTGATGCCTTTTATTTGATTGTTTCGGGTAGCGTGAGGATTTCTACGGTTGTTCCTGGGGTAGGTGAAGAGGCATTGACAATACTCCGTGAAGGTGAATATTTTGGTGAAATGGCTTTGATTGATGATGCCCCTCGTTCCGCCTCAGCGATTGCCAATGATGATACTATTCTGCTTGTAATTGGCAAAGATGATTTCCGTCGACTCTTAGCCAAGGATACTGGCATTGCTTATAAACTACTCTGGGTTTTTACCCGCACCCTTTCAGCACGATTGAGAAAGACCGACGAACAGTTAAAAAGTATCTTTTCTATAGCGAAGACATTTTAATCAAAGGGGTGATAGAAGGTAGTTAACAGAAGGGTCAGGAAGGATCTTTCTAAAGATGGGTAAGGTCTTGGTTCTGCTTTTTGCTCTATCCCTGATTGTTGAGAGAATTACTGAGAAAATTTTGTATGTCATCCCCAATAATAAAAACAGGGTTGTTCCCTGGCTTTTAAGCACAGCGCTTGGATTGATAGTTGCCTTCTCGTTTCGTTTTGGATTCATCAAAGAATTGGGTTTGACTACCGGTTCAAATCTGAGCCAGTGGGTTGATTATTTTATAAGCGGCTTTTTAATTGCCTGTGGTAGTGAACCGGTGCATTCCATTGTTGAAGGTTTGGCTTATAAAAAGGATGAATTAAAAAGGAAGGCAAAAAATGTTTGAAATCTTTGCGGGCAAGGATCCCCAAAAGGCTTATCAACGTGCCCAAGAATATATTAAAGAGGGTAAAATCACTTCAGCAATCAAGGTTCTTGAGGATAATTTAACCGAGACTGAAGAAGCGTTTCCCTTATATTTAGAACTTGCGCGCTTATATTTTGAAAATCAACAGCGGGCGGAAGCAGTAGAAACATTGAGGACTGCTCAGATAATTGCACCTTCTCGAACCGATGAAATCATTGGTTTACTTTCCGATTATTTTTTCCGTTATACATCAATCGATGCGGGTGATTTTTTACTACAATTATATGCTGGTCAGGAAGAATACGATGAATTGTTCAAAGCATTGAGGGCATTTAACGAAAGAGAATTAAAATTACTTATTAATCGCTATGAAAAATTAAAACACGGTATAGCAAACAAAAAAGTTCTGGCAAAGAGGGATTTTGAAAATTTAATAATATATGGTACAATAAGTTTCACTTTTCATGATGGAAAGACGGCACTTGAGAATGTTGATTTTCTTTTAAACACCGAAGGTTTCCAAAAACAAATTCTCGGTTGGGCAATGGCACTTGCCCGTGAACGTTTCAATGATCCATATACTGCCCTGTTATTGCTTAAGGCTTTAGTATATTCCGGCAATGCCCCGGAGGCATTAAGCCAGGCACAAAGGGTATATGAAAAATTCCCGGATTTTATTGATCCATTGCTCGACATACTCATAACCATCCATCCGCCGCCCGACTTGGAAAGTAGTTTCAATCAGTTTATAACTCAACTATATGTAAAGAAAGGCGATCTTGATGCCTCTCTGGCAAGGCTTGAAGATTTGTTGAAGAAAGATCCAGCAAAGGTTGATGATGTGATAAAGACACTTCGTGAATTACAGCGTATGAATCCTCAAAATTTAAAGGTCTTATTCAGCCTTGCAGATAACCTTCTCAACACCGGAAGAATATCACTGGCAATAACTGAGTTTGATAAGATTCTGGAGATTGCTCCGCAAGAGTATTCTGTAGTGATGCAGAGATATGAAAAGGCGTTTGAAAAAGAACCCAATAATCCACTTGTAATACAAGGATTGGTTAATTTCTATTTAAAACAAAAAAAGATTGATGAAGCAATAATGGTAATCGATCGGGCATATAAGAACGACCGTGGTTTGATAGACGAGTATATCCAGAATCTAAATTTGATCCTTGAACAGGCACCGGAAAATTTTTATGGACTGTATCTATTGGGATTATGTTATAGCCATAAGGGTGAAGATGAGAACGCCTCAATTATATACGAAACGCTCTTGGAAAATAAAAAATATGACTTGGTAAATCAAGCACTGGATGAGATTCTAAAAACAAATCCTGATGACCCAGTCTATTTGACACTCAAGGCAAAGGCACTTATTAATTTAGGCAAAAATGATGAGGCATTCGCCCTGATCAAGCCCTATATTGCTGAAGAGAATGTAACTAATTTCATACCAATACTTGATATTATTTTAAACCATAAACCAGTTTTGGCAAAGGATATAATGGAGATATATAAAAATTATCGTGAGAAAGAGCCGATACTATTTGATATTGCCATTGCCCGTGGTTATGCATATACCGGCGAAAATGAGAAGGCGATTAAAAAATTTGAAGAACTCCTTGCCAATGAGGAAACCAAGGATACTGCAAAAAGGGCATTGATTGAAATAATAAAAGAAAGACCCAAGGCAGTTCCTTTACTACTTACTGCAGCAAGAATATTTTTGAAAGATGGAGAGATTGAGATTGCTACGCAGTTCTTTAAAACCGCTCAGATGGTTGATCCCAAGGCATTCTTTGAAATCATAGATGAATTTTATGATACATTAAAGTTATTTCCCAAGGATCGCGAGGTCTGGGTATTGTTGATCGATACATTCTTCAATCGCAAGCTCTATGATCGGGTTATTGAAGAAGCCAAAAAAGGTATAGAAGTTTTTGGTAATCAAGCACAATATTTTAATCTCCGGTTGGGACAGGCACTAGTTGAGAGTGGTAATCTCAGTGATAGTGTAAGGCCTTTGATGCTTGCCCTTGACGGTGAGGTAGACTATTCCGGCGAGGTCATTAATTATCTTGATAAAATACTGGCTGTAGATAAAAGTAATGTGCCCGCGCATTTTGCCCGGGGCAGGGCACTGGCAAGGGCAAAGCGGATTGACGAGGCGGTTGAAGAATATCTGCTGACTGCCCGTATCGTACCAGCAAGGGCTGAGTATGTTCTGGATGAATTGAAGGCACTATCAGCAAAATCTATAGCCAATCCCAAAGTGATATTTGCAATGGGAGAGATCGAGATAAATTTAAAGAAATATACTGAAGGCATAAAACATCTTGTTCAATCCTGCGAACTTGATAACAGTCTTGTTTCCAGGGTTTTACCAGTGCTAGAAAAATTGAATACTCGGATGCCTTCTCCTTTGTTGTCGTTCAATCTGGCAAGGGTTTATTATCTGGCAAATTTGAAGTCTTCAGCAATAAAGTTTTTTATCGACGCCCAGGAAAAGGAGCCTGCATTTCGTGAACCAGCAATATCCGAAATGAAAAAGATATGTAATGAGGAAACTCAGGACATTGAAGCACGAAAGGGATTAGCACAGATTTATCTTAATTATAATAACCTTGAAGATGCCCTTTATACTACTGAAGAGATCTATAAGATTGATAAAAATGAGGACCGCTGGATCAAGGAATTTGTAATGCAGATTCTTTACCAAAATCCCACCCACATCCCTTCTTATCATTTTTTGGGAAGGTTGTTTATAAATGAAGGCAATTTTACCAATGCAATCGAAGTATTTCAAAAACTGTTAGATATTGCGCCCCAAGAGACTCTGAATATCATTGAAACCTTGAAATCAGAGTACGAAAAATCTCCACAATTAACTTATTTTATCGGCATTTTATATAAAGAAATTGGTGAAGTAAATCGGACGATCGCATTATTCAAAAAATTATTTGATGTCAGTCCGGATTTTGCTGATAACATAATCACCCAGATAAAGGAGATAACAATTAAACACGAGAAAATTGTGCCTGCCTACCTTCTTTTAAGTGAAATTTATACATATAAAAAAGATTATGAACACGCTCTTGAAGCGCTTAAAACCGTGGAAAGACTAATGCCCCAGAAGAGAGAGGAAATTTTATTAAAACAGGGGCAAATATATTTTGAAAAAGGAGAAATAGACAAAACTCTCGATATATATACAAAGCTATTACGGGAAGCAAAAGATCGAAATGTAGTATATAAAACTTTAAGAAAGGTAAGGGATGAATACTTTAATAGGAAATTAAGAGAAATAACCGGGGATGATGAGAATTCCCGCTTCTTGAGGGCAAATGTCTATCTTTTGTTGGATAAAGTTAAAAATGCTGAAGAAGAAATTCGAGCGCTGGGTACCGAAGCAATGAAGAAAAAAGATTATATAATATTAAAATCAAGGATTTTGTTAAAAAAGAATCAACCAATTGATGCCCTTGAAACATTGAAAAAATTGCCGGTAGACAGAGATACCGCACTTCTCTTTGCCGACATTTATGAATCACTCGGTTCTTATTCAGCAGCCGCAGGGGTTGTGAAATCCATCGGTGATAGTTCGCTCAATCCAAGGATTGAAAGATATGAAAGGCTTGCCCAGGAAAGGCGTTTGGGCAGAGGAAGATATTTTATTGAAGGGAGGATTTAATGAAGTGCCCATTCCTCGTTAAAAGAAAAGAGATATTTGACCGCGATGGCAAAAAAATTGGTGAAGAAATAGAGATCAAAGAGTGTATTAAAAACGAGTGTATGGTCTATGATGGTGCTGCAAAGTTGTGTTCACTGTTATCTACAAATATAAAGAATGGTATAATTATTGAGGACTTTAAAAACGGGGTTAAAGAGATAAAAGAGGAAATGTTCCAGCGCAATGAGGCATTAGGTGTGATTATCTCTACCACGGTGCAAACGCTGCAGGATGCTCTGCTCAATCGCTTTGATATAATGAAGAAGCAAAACGAGGTCATTGCACTCGGTTTTGACCGTTTAACAGAAATACAGAACTCGCTTATCGAAACTATAAAATCAATTTCAGAAAAACATCTTAATCAGATTGAGGTATTGAATAATACAAACAACCAGCAGATCGAAGAATTAAAATCGCTAAAAGAATCAAATAATAATATTATAAATATTCAGAATAAACTTACCGAAGAACTGAGAAATTATTTCAATGAGATAAAAGTCAGTTTTGATGGATTGAGCGAGAATATCGGTCATAAGTCCGAAACACTGAAAGACTCGATTGAGCGGATTGCTACCACATATCAGGCTGGTACCGAGGTGATAAATGCGAACTTAGAAAAAAGCAATGAGTCATTCCAAACAATTTTGAAAAAATTTGAGATTATTGAGAATATTGTTAATGGTGTAAATAATATTGCGGATTTGATCAAAAATGAAATTGCTGGAATAAAAACTGAAACAGTAAATAGTTTGAATGGGCTTGGCGGAAAACTTGGTGATTTGAAATCTTCTTATTTAGAGGCTGTGAATGTTCTGGGTGAGAAGTTTGAAGAGTTAAAGAGTTCTTATTTAGAGGCAGCAAAGATTCAGCAGGACTTATCACTAAAAACATTAAAGGACATTCAGGATACAATCAACAGTAAACTGGAGGATTTAAAATCTACACTTGTAAGTTTTCTTAAAAGCCAGGAAGCAAATCAACAAGATTTATTAAAAGACCTCGGGGGCACGATTGGATTCAAACTTGATGAATTGAAGGTTTTATTTAATGAATTTTCAAAATTACAGCAGGGCAACAATGAATTTATAGGTGAGCATTTTGACAAAATTGCGGGCGTTTTAAAACAGAAATTTGACCAGACGACTGATACACTCAAATCCGAATTGACCAATTTAAAGAATGAATTTGTCAGTAATCTTTCAAATATGAAGGAAAGTTTTGCCTCGTTCATAGCCCCGATGAATGAAATGAAAGAATCCCTCAGCAATCAGCTCGTTCAGATTCAGGAGAGGATAAAGAATTTTGAAATGCCAATAAACGAACTAAAAAGTTCTTTGAGCGCCCAGTTGGGTTCAATCGTTGATGGTTTAAAAAATTACGAGACACCGATAAATGAATTGAAGAATACTCTAAGCAATCAACTCGTTTCCATACAGGAAAATTTAAGGAATTATGAAATGCCACTAAATGGATTAAAAGATGCACTCAATAATCAGCTCAATGCAATTCAGGAAGGGTTAAAAAAGTATGACGATATGAATAATGTGATTAAGAATGGAATGTATAATATTGGTGAATTTCTTAATAATACAAGTCAAAGTTACCTTAATTCCCTTAGTAACATTCAGGTAGGCGTAGAAAAATTTGGAGAACTCTTTGAAAAGATACAGAACAATATTGCCAATATGAGCGAGATGATGAACAATCTTAATCGTAATTATCTTGAGTCCTTGGGTAAGATTGCTGGACTTGCAGAAGGTATGCGTAAGGGTGTGGAGAATGTCGGTGCGGGTATGCAGGAATCGGTAAAAGATTTGATTTCTGAAATGAAAAAAGAGATTAGTGGACTTGAAGAGCAATATGCAAAGACATTTGGTGATATTGCCCGGTTATCGGAAAAATTTGGTGAGTTAAATAATCAGATCAACCGGATGACCAATGAAATCCAGAGGCAATTTAAAGACCTTCTTGAACAGCAACTTGATATGTCAAAATTCAGTAATGAGGTATTGAAGAATCTAAAAGAATATTTTGCAAAACAGGAAGAACAATACCGGAAAGAAGAAGAAGCAAAGAAAAAGAAAGATGCGCTTGACCATTTTGACCGTGCAACCCTTTATTATTATCGTGGTAATTATGAACTTGCCCTTAATGAGATTGAGCGGGCATTGGAATTAGACAGGCTTGCTGAATATTTTAATCTTAAAGGTCTTGCGCTTACGGAACTGGGAAGGGATAGTGATGCAAAGAAATCATTCGAAGAAGCCTTGAAACTGGAACCTAATCTTGCCGAGATTTATAACAATTTTGGATTGTTATTTGTAAAGACCAAAAAACTCAATGAAGCAATTGGTATGTTCCAGGAAGCAATTAAAAGGAATGTAAATTATAGTCTTGCCTATGTCCACATGGGTAAGGCATTGCTTGAATTAGAAAAATATGATGAGGCAATATCCGCATTTCAGCGTGCGCTGGAAATTGATCCAACAAACAGAGAAGCAAAAGAGGCAATAGAATTATACAAACAGGGGAAGATCAGCGCCTGAATCTTAAACAAGAAGGGAGAGGTTATGCATAGAATACTGTTGCTTGTAATTACATTTTCAATTATTTACGGGGATGTGATGTATGAAATGGAGACAAAGACTGAGGGAATGATTGGTGTGAGTGATCAGGTTACATCTATAAGGAATTTTATAAAATCTGATCGTATGAGGATGGAGATAAAAGTTAGCGAATCGGGGTTAAATAATGGCACCGCAGTGACAATTATACGGCTGGATAAAGGAGCTTTCTGGATTCTTAATCCGGAAAATAAAGAATATATTGAAATTCCTCTCAAAGAGCCGTCCGAAAGCAGCATTATTGATTCATCTAATACTTCATCTGAATTCAAAATTGAAAAGTTACCGGAAACAAAAGAGATTTTAAATATAAAATGCGAAAAATATTTTGTAGTGGTTGACATAAATGCCGAAGACGAGAAAATGGAGATCACTCAAACGATGTGGATAGGAAGGAATTTCCCTGGTTATGATGAAATTAAAGAATTCAATAATAAAATTCAAGGCTGCACGGATGAAGCGGATTTGATTGGTATTGACAATAAACTGCTAAGGGATTTGAAAAGAAAGATTTTGGAGATAGATGGTTTTCCGCTGGAGATGGAACTAAAGGTAAAATTGGAAAACAATAATACAAAGATGGAATTAAAGAGTTCAAGCGTCATAAAAAAATTAACTACCGTCCCTATCAGTGATAGGGTTTTTGAGATTCCGGAAGGTTATAATTTAGCCAAAAATCAAAACTTAGATTAATAATGGAATAAAATCGGGACTTTTCGTGTATAATAATAATGAGAGTGAAGAAATTTTGATCCAGGCAGCAAAAGATGGGGATTGTGAATCTTTTGCACCCCTGATTGAGCGTTATAAAATGTCTATCTATCGCCTAGTCTATAGAATGGTGCGCAACCGGGATGATACTGAGGATTTGGTGCAGGAGATATTTATCAAGGCCTATAAAGGGATTAAGGGTTTCAAAATAGGGAATAAGTTCTTTCCTTGGCTCTGCAGGATTGCGGTCAACCATACGCTAAATTTTATAAAAAAGGAGAAAAAAGTTGATATTCAACCGCTGGAATGGGTAGAGAATTATAATGATAGTAAAAATGACCCGGTAAAGATGGTGGAACAGAAAATGTTGAAAGAAAGAGTTGCACAGGCAATGGCGAGATTGCCTGAAGACTATCGGGTTGTCCTAATTTTGAGGGTTGAAGAAGAATTATCTTATGAAGAGATAAGCCAGTCATTGAATATTCCCAGGGGCACGGTGATGTCAAGACTGGCAAGGGCAAGGCAGAGATTAAGAGAAATATTTGAAGAAATGAACAGGGGTCAAATATGAGTGAAGAAGGGAATAAATCAAGTTGTGGAATTTCCATCGAATTGCTCAGTGCTTTTATTGATAATGAGCTTGATGAGCAAGAATATAGAAGAATAAAAGAGCATTTAAAATCCTGTGTCCACTGTCAGAAGATAGTTGTTCAATTCAAGGAGATGGATGAACAGATTCGCCGGATGGAATTAGAAGAACCATCCCGTGAATTCATCTTCAATCTGAAAAAGAATGTGCTGGAAAAGATTGGTAAAAAACCGAAGTTTGTCTTGTGGAGATTTTTTCCCATACTCATTCCTGCGGCGGCGGCGATCTTGGTTCTCATTGTTTTCAGCAATGAAGGATTAGAGACCCCGGTGGGTATGAATAACCGAGTTCCTTATGTTTATGAAGAGAAAAACATAAAAGATGAGAAGATTGATATTTCTCTACCTGCAACTACACCCATTGCCGAATCAAAGCCGAGAGTGGAGACTCATTTAGACAAAAAAATAGCAGCACCCACACCCAAAACTACTACCCGACATGAAGACCTTGAAAGCCGCGCCTATGCTTCAGAATCGGCTGTTCCTAAAATTAGCGAGCCAGTTGTAATAAGGGCGATCGTTGACTCAACAGGAAAGATTATCAATGTTGCCCGAGGGAAATCGCTAACTCCCGAAGAGGATACAACAATTTCTCGGATATTAAAAGGCAAACAAATTGCACCACCTAAAATCCAGGGTCGACCAACCCAGATGTTTGTCGAATTTAATTCCGAAGATAAAGATTCAAACTAAATTTTTTTAAAAAATTTTTTGCCGCATCCTGTTCTGCCTGTCTTTTGCTGAAACCAAGTCCTTCAGATAACTTATTACCATCAATATATAAACCTACTAAAAATTGCTTTTGATGTGGGGGCCCATATTCTTTTATCACACGAAATTCAACCACCCTTTTATTTTTCATTGCCCATTCATTGAGTAATGACTTATAATCCCTTGGTATTTTTGGGCGTTTTTGTAAAATAATTCTTTTTACATATCTTTTTGTATAATCCAATCCCCGATCAAGATATATTGCACCAATCAGTGCCTCAAGTCCGCAACTTATATTGGATGGTCTATCCCTACCTCCGGTAAGTTCTTCTCCTTTATCCATAAGGAGAAATTCACCAATATGCAAATTCTTTCCAATCTTATAAAGAACCTGTTCCTGGGTGAATCGTTTTTTGATTTGATTAAGTTCACCCTCACTCTTTTTTGGGAATTTTTTTATGAGGTATTCGCGCACAATTAGTTCTAGTACTGCGTCACCCAAAAACTCCAGAATTTCGTTAGATTTACTACGGTCTTCAGCAACTGCCGAAGAATGGGTGAGTGCCTTTTTTAGAAGATTTTTATTTTTGAATCTTGCACCCAAATTTTTTTCAATCTCACTAAATTTTTGCAATTGCCTCAATTTCAACGAGTGCTCCTTTGGGTAATCCATTTACAAAGATTGTCGTCCTTGCGGGCGGTTCATCAGTAAAATACTGGGCATATACTTCATTCATTAAAGGAAAGTCTTCAGATTTTGTCAGATATACAGTTGTCTTTATGGTATTATTCAATTTTGAACCACTCGCTTCAATAACGGCTTTGAGATTTTCAAGAACCTGTTTGGTTTGCTCTTTTACACCACCTTTTACCATTTCTCCGGTATCGGGGTTTAAGCCAATCTGACCCGCAGTAAATATAAAGCCATTTGCAATCACCCCCTGGGAATAGGGTCCGATTGCCTTTGGTGCTTTTTCAGTCTTTATGATTTTTTTCATATCTCACTCCTTTTTTATAATGCCATTTTTTACCTGGTAATACTGCCCTTGAAGATTAAAAATTGTATCGATTACATAATCAACTTTTTTATCATACATCAACCAAGATGGAATACCCGCTTTTTCCATTAAATCCTTTGCCAGTTCTTTTTCTAAGAATCCACCGAGTTTAATCCGGTATAGTTTGTTCAGGGTTGAATCTATAAATACGGGTACTCCTGTTTTCTTTATGCTGTCGCAAAAAATCTGCGCCCGATTTATTTCTTTAAATGCACCGAACTGGAGATAGAATAGGGAATCACCAGAATTAATTTCTTTAATAACCATCGGGCGCGTTAAGTATTCTTTTTTCAAAAGATTTTTGATCAATCCATTCTCATTATCCATTACAAATATTTCCCCATTCTTGTTCAGGCATATGCTCTGGTTGTAATCAATGCTATAAATTTTTGATATTTTTTTCTCGTTTTGCAAAAGATTTTTTATCCGCATTGTGAATGGTTCAGTCAAGACAATAAAATCGGTATTATAGAATACAAAACCGGCGTTTTTTGCTGCGCTATTTAATAGCACGGGCTGAATATCAATTATTGTCCCATTTTTATCTATTTTACAGATGGCCTGTGAATTTGTGATGATGTAGTAATCGCGGTAGCAAAAGAAATTTTCTCCGGGAAATTCAAATTTAACACTCTTTTTGACCTTCAAATTACAGTCAAGATAGTGAATTCCTGACCCGGTGAGAATGATGAAGTATTTTTCCACTGGTGAATAATAAAAATTCTTTATTTCGTTAAAAGTTTTTGTTTTAATGGTTCGGGCTTTTTTCAGATCAATGATTTTGACTATGCTTCTTCGATCATTCTTTGCGATAATGTATAATAAATCTTCATTATGCAATTTT
>CBFGJP010000047.1:0-21477 GCA_965649105.1 Caldifarciminota bacterium | reverse complement strand
CAGAAATTCTGATTTAGATATTTACGTCTCATATATAACACTCTACAGTGATCTTCAAGAATCTGAAACTAAACCATTAAAATATTTTTCAAAATGTATTCCTAAACCCGCAACCGATGTATGTCAGACAAGATATTCTTTAAATAAGCCAAGCAAAGTTAATTTGATAATATGTGACATTGTAGGTAGAATAGTTAAAAAATATATTAAGATGTTAAGCATCAGGTTAATCATTATGCGACATTAATCAATAATCAATGGCATTTATTTTCTGAATTTGAATACCGAAAATGCATTTCACATAGAAAAAATTATTGTGATAAAGTAAAGGACAGGATAGGTTAATCGTATTATTGACTTTTTTTAAAATTTATATATAATGGATTTATGCCAATAAAGAAAAGGTCAAAATCGGTGCTTAAGAATATTCGCAAGTCAAAGCGGCGCTATTTACAAAATTTAAAGAAGAAAAAGAAATTAAAGGAAGCGATCAAAAAAATTAGGAAGGCGAAATCAAAAGAAGAGGCGATTAAACTGTTCCCTGGGGTTCAATCTATAATTGACAAATCAGTTCAAGATGGGATAATAAAAAAGAATACCGCTGCCCGTTATAAAGAAAGACTGGCGAAGTTCATAAGAACGAAATTTAAATAAATCTGAAAAGATACTTTTTATATTTTGCTATAAGAATCTTTTTCATTTTTCTGCTTGCAAATTTTTATGCGCCGCGTGATTTTGAGTACGGTGAAATAGCAAAAAATATAATCAGCGGTAACGGTTTTAGCAGGATTTTAGATTCTCAAACCCTACCGGTTCCAACATCTTCACATGCTCCGTTATATCCTTTTTTCCTTGCATTCTTTTACCAATTTGGCAACAAACCAATCATTTATTTTTTAATACAATTAATTCAAGCGATAATCTCCACATTGACGGTTTTATTGATTTTCAAAACATCACAATCCATTTTCAACCAATCCACTGCGCGTTTTGCTGAACTAATTACCGGTCTATACCCACCATTGATTTATTATTGTACTAAATTTGTCCCCACGACCATTTTCTTATTTTTATTATCATTAACAATCTATCTATTGTTGAGTAGCGACAATAGAATTTTTCTCCATAGCCTCTTCACGGGCATTGTATCAGGATTAACTATTTTATGCGAACCTGTGGCACTGGCAATATATCCATCAATCTTTCTCTGGTTTTTTATCAAAAAGAAGATAAATTTCTTTAAAATGTTATTGATAATAATCTTTTCATTTATAATTCTCGTACCCTGGACAATAAGAAATTATAATCTTCATAAGAAATTCATTCCCGTAACCACCCAATTTGGTGTAAATTTCTGGATTGGTAATAATCCCAGTGCCACCGGTACCGACTATTATAATGTGAAGTCAATTGAAAGGGAAGAATATATACTGATGACCCATACCCTACCCTTTAATGTGATGGATAGTTTATCTAAAATGACAGAGATTGAGCGCACAAATTTCTATATTAAAGATGCATTAAATTTCATTCGGAGAGAGCCAGTAAAATTTGTTGCGCTTACAATTAAGAAATTTTATTACTATTTCTGGTTTGCACCATCCAGTGTTTATTCATCAAAAGACCTGGAAAAATTTAGGCTGCTTTTTTACTTTTTCTATTTTCCGGTACTCATATCGGGAATTACAGGCATCGTTTTATCGATAAAAAATCGAAAGGATGTTTTATTGATTCTTTTTTTGCTATTTTTTATTTCCTGCATATACATATTCACACATGTTGGATTGATAAGATATCGATTGCCTGTTGAATTATATTTACTTATCTTTAGTGCCTACCTTCTAAAATCGTGGAGAAAATGAAACTACCTGAAGAAATTGAAATGAAAATTATTTCTGATTTACATTTAGATGGCATATATAAAAATCCAGATATTTACCGGAAAGAAATAGATGCCTTACGAAAAGAATTGGTATATCTATCCCATGTGTTTGCCCGCGAATCTCAGGTAGTAAAAGAATATTCTGATGCATATTTCTGCTACAACTTCCCGCAGAACTTTATGAAATCAATGATTTTAACTGAAAAACTATTTAATTTATATAAAATGGCGGTTTCTGAAAAAATCGAAATTCTTGATATCGGATGTGGTGAAGGAGCAGGAATGTTTGGCATTCTATTTTTTTTAAATAAGCTGAAACCGAACTACAGATTTCAACTAACTGGTTTAGATATAAGTGATATCTTTATCAAAAGATGTACGTCGATGGCAGAATGGCTTAAACAGAAAAATTTCAATATTGACATTAAGTTAATAACCGAGCCGGCACAAAAATTTATTCAAAAGAAAAAACACAATTATGACTTTATAATACTTTCAAACTCCTTAACCGAAATATTTAAATTAGAAAAAATCCCTTTATCTTTTATCAAATCTCTTTTTGAACACTTAAAGAATATTGGGGTTATCATCATAATAGAACCGGCGCTGAAAACTCTAACCCGGAGGCTTATGGAATTACATGACGACATAATTGTTAACAACACAGCCGAGATCCTTCTCCCCTGTTTACATAAATGCCGATGCCCTGGGCTTTGTAAAGAAGACGAATGGTGCCACCAATCCATAAAATGGGAGCCCCCCGAATATCTAAAAATAATCAACCAGAAATTATTTAGAAAGATTGAGTATCTCAAGTTTTCTTATCTTATCATATCCAACCATAAATTTAATCCACCACCTTCAAATCTTTATCCTGTTATAAGCAGATTATTCATTGAAAAAGGGAGAATCAGAAGTCTTATCTGCACTGAAAATGGTATTATAGAATTAATAAGAGTTAATAGCGAAAAAAATAGAATAAATGAATCATTCAACCAGGTTTCAATGGGAGATATAATAGAAATAAATAACTCAATCAAAATTAAACCTAAAGTCTGGAAAATTAGTAAAGATACGAGTATCAAAAGGCTTGATTTTTAAACAAAAATATTTATAATTAAAAATCTTTATCAAAGGAGGCAAATGGCACGACATTTAATAACTTCTGAATCAGTTACTGAAGGTCATCCAGACAAAATCTGCGACCAGTCGGCAGATGCAATCCTGGATGCGATACTTGAAAAGGACCCATTCGGTAGAGTTGCCTGCGAAGTATTAACGACTCGAGGACTGATATTTGTTGCCGGTGAAATAACGACCAATTGTTATGTAGAGATACCAGATTTAGTCAGAGACCTTTTGATTGAAATCGGTTATACCGACACCGATATGGGCATTGATGCTTATACCTGTGCCATAATCACCGCGATTCAGGAACAATCAACAGACATAGCAATGGGGGTAAATATTGGTGGTGCTGGGGACCAGGGGATGATGTACGGTTATGCGACAAATGAAACAAAAGAATTGATGCCGATGCCCATAATAATTGCCCACAAACTTGTCCGTAGGCTCGCTGAGTTGCGTAAGACAAATATTCTTACTTATCTTAGGCCTGATGGTAAATCACAGGTTACAGTAGAATATGAAAATGATAAACCGATAAGAATTGATACCATAATTCTTTCAGCCCAACATCATCCTGATATAAAAAATGAAAAATTACACGCCGATCTAAAAAAACATGTTGTGCTGGAAGTTGTTCCTAAAGAATTAATAGATGACAAAACAAAGATATATATAAATCCAACCGGCCGATTTGTAATTGGTGGTCCCCAGGGTGACACAGGGGTTACCGGAAGAAAAATCATGGTTGATACTTATGGTGGAGTAGGCCATCACGGTGGCGGCTGTTTCTCCGGAAAAGACCCTACCAAGGTCGATCGTTCGGCATCTTATATTGCACGGTACGCAGCAAAAAATCTTGTTGCTTCGGGTGTATGTGATAAGGTAGAAGTTTCTCTTGCCTACGCGATTGGGGTCGCCGAACCCGTGGCAGTGAATGTCAATACATTCGGCACTGCAAAGATTGAAGAAGAAAAGATTGTAAAAATTTTAAAAAAGCTATTCGATTTTACTCCCCAGGGCATAATTGATAAATTGAATCTACGCCGACCTATATTCAAAAAGACCGCCTGTTATGGACATTTCGGCCGAGAAGAAGAAGGATTCACCTGGGAATTATGTGATATGGCTGATGCCATAAAAAGAGAAGCCGGATTATAATCCAAATTAGCTAAGTATTTAGAGAAAAAGGAACGCCAATGGAATATAATATCAAAGATAAAAAATTATCAAAAGAAGGTCATAAAAGAATTGAATGGGCTGAAACAAAAATGCCGGTTTTGCGATTGATTCGCGAGCGATTTATTAAAGAAAAACCGCTGAAGAATCGGCGTATAGGTTGTTGTCTCCATGTAACGACTGAGACAGCAAATCTTGTGCGAACTCTCAAATCAGGTGGAGCCCAAGTTTTTCTAACTGCCTCAAATCCATTGTCCACACAGGACGATGTCGCAGCAGCGCTTGTTGAAGATGGAATAAGTGTCTTTGCAATAAAAGGAGAATCCCGAAACGAATATTACTACAATATGAATGAAGTGATTAAGAATAGGCCGGAATTTCTCATTGATGATGGTGCTGATTTAATATCCACAGTTCATAAAAAGCATATAAAAGATATTATCGGCGGCACTGAAGAGACAACCACCGGCGTAATAAGATTGAAACAAATGGCAAATGATAATGTGCTACAGTTTCCGATAATTGCTGTAAATGATTCGCTAACCAAACACCTTTTTGATAATCGTTATGGCACCGGTCAATCAACTATTGACGGCATTTTGAGGGCAACGAATATACTGGTAAGCGGATGCAATTTTGTTGTGGCGGGTTATGGTTGGTGTGGCCGAGGATTAGCAATGAGGGCAAAGGGATTTGGGGCAAATGTAATTATAACTGAAGTGGATCCAATAAAAGCGCTGGAAGCACGTATGGACGGTTATCAGGTAATGCCCATGCTTGAAGCAGCAAAGATCGGAGATGTATTTATTACCGTGACGGGTGATATTAATGTGATACGTAAAGAACATATGTTAAAAATGAAGGATGGTGCGATAATAGGCAATTCCGGTCACTTTGATGTAGAAATTGATAAAAATGGCCTTAAGAAGATCACAAAGAAAAAACGGCTTATAAGAAATTTCTGCGAAGAATACATCTTAACAAATAATCGGCGCATCTATTTACTCGCTGAAGGCAGACTTGTAAACCTCGCCGCTGCTGAAGGACATCCTGCAATGGTTATGGATATGTCCTTTGCCAATCAGGCACTGGCCGTAGAATATTTATTAAACAATCCCAACCTTAAAAATCAGGTGTATTCATTGCCTTTGAAAATTGATCAGGAAATTGCCCGTTTGAAATTAAAGTCGATGGGTATAAAGATAGATAGATTAACACCTGAGCAGCAACGATACCTCGCATCCTGGGAAATGGGAACATAATCGAATTTTAAATCAAGGTAAACAAATTTTGCCTTCAAAGGTCATCACTGCCTGACCACCAAAGGTAGTTCTTAAAATATCATTTTGATGGGTATAAATATGAACATAAACCAATCCCGGCATCTGAAGCGAATATCCTTGCTCCACAACGATACGCGTTGTTTCTTCTATTGTAATTAGTCTATTTTTTACAAGATAATAACCCAAGGCAACTGCCGCACCACCCGATGCCGGGTCTTCATTAATACCTACAACCGGTGCAAAATGACGCATATGGACATTCGCCTCAGGGTCATTGGTTTCCATACTGAACAAAACAACACCCACAACACCTAATCTCTGACAATAATTTTTCATCAGCGCAAAATTCGGTGTAATATCTAATAACTGGGGTAGTGATTTCACGGGAACTATTATCTCTGGGTGTCCAGACTGTACCGCGCTCATTGGCATATTAGTTTCAGAAATATCAATCGGTGATATCCCTAAGAATCGGGCGATATTCTTTATCTCCAGTTCAACACTTATGATATTGGGCGGGGGCAAGGAGATTGTAACACGAGTTATCTTTTTATTTGTAAACCGCAGTTCCACTACCTGGATTCCTGATTTTGTCTTTTGTTTTAATATCATGTTTGGCTCTTTCAGATCAATAATACCTTCATTTTCTAATGCATAGTAAGCAGCAACTGCACCGTGTCCGGAAAATTTTATCTCTTCAGAGCCGCTAAAAAATCTCAAAATTAAGTCTGCCTCTTCGTCACCCGGAAATATAAATGTTGTATCTGATAGTGGATTTAATTCGTGTGCAAGTTTCATCATCTTTTTTTCATCATAATACATTGGCGTGCCAATAATGACCCAAGCCGGATTTCCCGCATAGGGTACGGTAGTAAATGAGCATAATCTCTTTGCCTTTACCCATTCCATTTATCCTCCCCTTCAATTAATTTTTAATTTTCTCTATTATATCTCACAAACACCACTCCCACATTGCTTAGAAAAATCTAACTCACCAAATTCTAAAACCTGGGTCTTTTTACTATTATAACGGTAGATAGTAACTCCTTTACATTTCAACTTGTGAGCAAGTAAAAACGCGGCGCGCGTCTGTTCCAAAGTCGCATCCTCAGGAAGATTAATCGTCTTACTGACTGCATTATCAACATACTTTTGAAATACTGCTTGCATTTTCAAATGCATTTCAGGCATTATCTCATGAGCAATGGGGAAAAGTCGCTTTATATCCTCCGGTATGTTTTTGATCTTCTTTAACGAACCTTCACGGACAATCTCCGATATTAAATCCGGCGAATAAAATCCCTTTTTATGAGCAATTTCTTCAAAAATCGGATTTACAACAATAAATGTCGTATCCAGAACATTGCGAAGATAGCCGACAGAGAATAAAGGTTCTATGCCCGATGATGTATCAGCAATCATACTAATTGTACCGGTCGGTGCGATTGATGTAACCGTAGCATTTCGCATCGGTTGAGAATTTTTGAATATCGATTTTTCAATATTAGGAAAAGACCCCCTCTTCTCTCCGAGTAATTGTGAAACTCGGCGTGCTTCATTCTGAATAAAATTTGCCAGTGCATCAGCAAACTTCAATGCTTCATCCGAATCATAAGGAACTCCCATTTTTATTAGACAATCAGCAAATCCCATTACCCCCAAACCAATCTTTCGGTTACCCTTAGTAATTTTTTCAATTTCAGGTAATGGGTATTTATTGACGTCGATCACATTGTCAAGAAAGTGGACCGCAATTTCAATGGTATTCTTCAATTTTTCATAGCTGAAATTTCCATTTACAAACATTCTGTTAAGATTGATTGAACCTAAATTACAGGATTCATAGGGCAATAAAGGAACCTCACCGCAAGGATTCGTGCTTTCTATTTTCCCCAATTCTGGTGTTGGATTCCTCCGGTTGATTTCATCTATAAATATCATTCCCGGATCACCGCTCTTCCAGGCATTTAATACTATCATATCGAAAATATCTCGGGCATTAATATTTTTAACCGGCTTCTGCGTTCGGGGATTTATCAAATCATAACCCTGGTTATTTACCGCACGATTTACAAAATCATCTGCTACCGCCACAGAAATATTAAAATTTTTTAATTCGTTTTCTTTCTCTTTTGCCCTTATGAAATCAACAATATCGGGGTGGTCAACATTCAATATCCCCATATTGGCACCGCGCCTCTTGCCACCTTGTTTTATCACTTCCGTAGCACAATCAAATATTCTCATAAAAGAAAGAGGACCGGATGCAATACCCATTGTAGAACGTACCATATCACCCTTGGGTCTAATCTTAGAAAAAGAGAATCCAGTTCCACCTCCTGATTGATGAATCAAGGCAGTATTCTTAAGGGTCTCAAAAATACTCACAAGAGAATCCTCTATCGGCAGAACAAAACACGCAGAAAGCTGACCAAGTTCACACCCGGCATTCATAAGGGTTGGGGAATTCGGTAGAAACTCAAGGTTTGTCATTACCTGATAAAATTCCTCTTCAGATTTAGCTGTATCTTCGTTATAATTGGCATCAACCTGTGCAATTGCTTTTGCCACTCTTTTGAACATCTCGGCAGGAGACTCGACGGGTTTCCCTTTGCTATCCTGTAAAAGATATCTCTCACTCAAAATTTTTAAACTATTCAAGGGAAGTTTCAGATGATCTTTCACCCCGAGTATTGTCTTTTTATTTCTGATATCCGTTCTCAATTGTCGATAAATGATATATGCCCGGGCAGTATTGAGCTTACCATTTTTGATAAGGGTCTGTTCCACAATATCCTGGATATCTTCGACATTTGGCTTTAAACTTCCAAATCTTTTTTCAATGTCGCTTATTACTTCATCCCCAATTGTTTTAGCAAGATTTGTATCCTCATTTGTTGCCTGTAACGCTTTCTCGATTGCCCGATAGATCTTCTCTGGTTTAAATTCTACAATCGTGCCGTCTCTCTTGATTATAGCCTTAATCATAAATGATTATAATATAATTTAAGCATTTGTCAACAATAGAAAAACGAAAAAGGAATTATCGTGTTTTATTAAAGCCAAAAATTGCCACAAAATTATTAATTACAGCCCTTTTCACCGATTCCATTTCTACCTTATTCCCCAATATTTTTTTCATTGATGTCATCTCTATCTCCTTAAATCCACAAGGGTTAATTAAATCAAAATACTTCAAATCATTATTGACATTGAGCGCAAATCCATGAAAACTCACCCACCTTTTGACTGCGACACCGATTGAGCAAATCTTTTTTTCTCCAACCCAGACGCCGATCATTTTTTCTCTTTTTCCAGCAATAATGCCAAAATCGCCGAGGGTGGTGATAATTGCATCTTCAATTTTTTCAATAAAAGGCTTTATGCCCACCAACCCTCTTTTTATGTTAAATATCGGATATCCAATAAGTTGCCCTGGCATATGGAATGTCACATCACCGCCGCGTTCTATATAGTAAAGCCCGATTCCTTTTTCTTTCAAAAACTGTAACGGAACTTTAATATTTTCACTCTTACCAGATTTCCCAACCGTAACCACCGGATTGTGTTCAACAAGGATTAATGTATCAGAAATTTCTTCCGCCACCCTTTTTGAGTGTATTTCTTTCTGTAAATCCCAGACCTCTTTATAATCCCGGGTACCCAAATCTAAAATTTTTAAATCATTCATTATTTAAAAACCCTGATGGTTTAGTATTGCGATAATTTGAATTTAGTTTTTATTTGGCAGTTTAAATTCGTACTTTGAAGTTTACTTTCCACAGGTTTTTATCGGCACCGGTTTGGTCGGTGGTCGAAAGGTAGGTTGTTTTATCTTTTCGATTGGAATACCGAGTTCCCTTGATAATATCCTCGCAATATGCCTTCGGCATCCCTTACCCTGACATAAACCCATCGTTACTCTCAAGACTCTTTTCAACTCATCCATCGTATGATAACCTTCCTGGATCTTTTGCACAATCTCTTCTTCTGTAATATCTTCACAGCGACAGATAATTTTCATATCACATTTTAGCCGGAAAAATCAGGATGTCAAGTTTCGATAAATTCTATTAAAAACTCAGTCCGATACCCACTCTCATTCTAAAACCGGGATTCCAGTGGAAGGGATTATTGTAATAAAATGCCCTTGCCTTTATGTATTCCTCACGCAACTCGTACGGATTATTTATACCATCATGGTTATAATCTGCCTGTGGCGTGTAGTATGCACTTGCAATCGTTATATTTGAAAATTGTCCGATACTGACGGTTGATGTTTGTCCATCATCATCTGGTTTACCGGTAGTACTATAGACCTGCGTTACCTGTTCGGTATTAAACAGATTATATATATTTGCGTAGAGCAGAAAGTTTAATTTCTGAATCGTTATCTTCTTTGTAATATTTGCATCCACATTTATATAACCGGGCATCCGTGCTGAATTGTCATCCCCGAGTTTATTACCCTTGAAATCGGTTGGGGTATAGGGAAAGCCGGAATGGTAGGAGAATATAAAATCGGTCGTCATATTGCGCAGAGGTAGGATGATAAAACTCTCAGGAGATTCAAATCCGATTGTAGCATTAACAATATGTCTTTCATCAAAATCAAGCCAGTAATCAATGCGTGGAATTGGATATTCCCCAGTAATCGGATCCGGATTCTCGGTGTAAATGTTGTAATAATTCTGCCAGGCGGAAGAGGCGGTGCCTTTGGCGAATTGAAGTGTATATGAAATATCAAAAGCCCAGTAATCCATCATCCGTTTTTTCAAAGTCAACTCAATCCCTTTTACATTTCCATAGTCAAGATTTTGAACCTGGTAATAAGCATAAGGTAATGCATCAATTTTCTGAGTCTGTATTAAGTCATAGATATCTTTGTAATAGGCAATAAATCCTAATGCAAAGATATCCGATAATTGATTTTCATAGCCCATTTCATAGGCAATTGTTTTTTCAACCGTCAGATTGGGATTTCCAACAACTGAATTAAACCTCCTCAAAAGAAGCCAGACAACCTCTGGTTCAGTTGAACGATAAAGATCATGGGAAGTAGGTGTTTGATAAAAATGTCCATAATTGAACCGGAATTTTGAGCGATCGGTAATCGGTAAAGAAAATCCGAGCCTGGGTGACAATCTAATCTTAGGTGGTGTTTCAATTACCGTTGAATCTCTTATATCACTTGGATTTCTTAATCCACTTGCCTTGGAATCGAAGTAATCAATTCTGATACCTAACCTTGTGATAATACCCTGAAAATCCATACGGTCCTGGACAAAGATGGCCCCCTTCACAGGATTCTTGTTATATCTATCCCAGAATGGTGTGCGTGTCCAGGGCAGGTTATTATCAAACCATCCCACATGCTGCAATATTACATTCAATCCAGTTTTGAATTCGTGGACCTCACCAATGGCATTTGTATAAGAAAAATTGAATTGATAATCACGATTAAAGAAATACCGCCACATGCGGTCATCACCAATTGTATAATAAAAACCAGTAGCACCAAATGGATTTCGGCGTAAACTCCGGGCGGTCGATCGCTCAAATTCCTGATAATGATAAGGCATATTGGGATCGGCAAGGGAATCAATCAGATATGATTTTATAAGTGTATCAGGTATTTCAAGTAATTTCTCAGGAAAATGATTTGCCTTGAATATATAATCATCATACCATTTCCTGTTCTGTCTTTCTTCTTCTTCTAAATCACGGACTGCATAAAATCGTGTATTCTTTGTGTATCCAAATTTTGCCTCAACAATGGATTTTGATGTGGGCATATAATTTAATGTCAAACTTCCCAGATATCCTTTGCGCAATTCAGCCGCACGACGGTCAAGATTATAAATCATGCTCAATTCCCCCCATATATCACCATAGTACCTGAACATCTCACGTTGATAAAATCCAGAAATTATAATCTTACCTTTGGCATTTGGTAATCTATATGATAATTTACCCTGAGCCTTATAGTCAAAGCGCGGCGAGGGAACTTTGTATTTCGCTCTTTGATGGGCATCGGTTAAGTAAGACTCTCCAGATAAAAAATACCTCAACCTTGATTTAGATAAAACACCACCCCCGATACTGAATTCATATTGATTATATCCATAATTCAATTTATCACAGCGAAAGATTTCATCTGTGGTGTAGCGCAAATTTCCACTTGTTTTATCGCCCCCTTCACGGGTCACGATATTAACAACGCCCGATAATGCTTCACCGTACTCAGCATCAAATCCCCCGGTAATAACACCGATTTCCTCAACTGCCTCTTTGTTGATCTGGACTGATTGCTGCCCATAGTGGGGTGCCTTTGCTAAAACGCCGTCAACATAATATGCTATCTCAGTATTTCTTCCTCCACGGATATGGGTTCCAAGATTACTTGTTGATACACCCGCCTGCAAAGTTATAATTTGATTGATTTCCGATATCGGCAATTTTCTGATCTCTTCGGATGTGGAGATATGAGTAGTCTGAGTCTGAGTCCGGATGACAATTGGTTTCTCTTCAACAACAACCACTGGTTCAAGGATGATCACCCCGGGTGAGAGTTTAAAATCAACAAAAGTCGTTTGATTGGTCATCACGGTTATATTCTTTTTCGTCACGGTATTATAACCCACATAAGATGCAGTAACTTCATAATGCCCAACCGGGATAAAAGGAATCACATACACCCCGTTGTCATCAGTTGATGCGCCGATCTCAGTTCCTTCAACAACAACATTAACACCGACGAGCGGTGAGCCATCAGACTCGTCTATCACTTTGCCCTGAATCCTCCCCATGCCGGTTGCCAAAGCGAAAGAGCATAACAACGTCACTCCCCAATAGAAACGACTCATGCTGACCTCCTTAAATTATATTTATATTATTCAAGAAATCTTTAATGTCAAGTATTTTGGAACAACTTCATCTGAGTCATATCCTTATTCCCCTTTGATTTTTAATCATATTATTTTATTTCGATTATCAATATGTGTTTTTTTTCCTGTCAGAACACCTTTTCGCAAATATGTAGGGCATAACATTAATTCACTATTGCTCTTTTTGTAAAAGAAATTAACGACGATTATGGAATGAAAAAAACACCATCGCCCGATATTTAAAAAGCAAATTCACTCGACCGGTTCTTAAGATCGCACATTGTGGCGAAGATATAGCCATTTTATGAAGCCGTATGACACATTGTATACACTTGACCCCCATTTTGTATACCTACAGTATACAAAAGGAAAAAGTTTAGCATACTCAGATAGAAAAACCTTCCGTTCCAACAACATCTATTAGACATCAATCTCTAAATCATCAAGCACCACCGGCGGAAAATTTAAAAATTGGGATTATCAATACCAACCTCGTCATAAAACTCATTTTTCTATCCATTCGTGAAAATTCTCCACCACACCATTATCCGTCTGGATAATAACCTCTCTGGTATCCACACCAAAAAACACTAAAGGGCATAATAATAACCAGATAAACCGTATTGAATTTATCAACGAAAACTCCTCTCCATAAGCAAAAAATGTAACCCCAGTTATTACATCCTGGGCGGTATACTGATAGGCAGGAATTTTACCATCTAAAATCAATCCATAGAGATTGGGCATATCAGGTAAATACTTCACATCCACCAGCCACTAAGTAATTGGTTTTAAACTCTTACGATACTCGGTAATCTGCCGCCGCTTCTGCCATTTCTTCTTGCAAAGTTCTTTACCTCAATCTGAGGTGAGATTGCCTTTAGTGTCCGATGCGGATGTCGGGAGCTGAGCATTTATTCAACCCAGAATATTCTCTTAGGGTGGATACCATGTCTTGAAACTCTGCATTTATGTATTGACAAGCCTAAAAATTATGGATATAATGTTTGTATATGAATTTTGTTATGATTGCAAAAGACTTTTCAAATCAAAATACAAACAGTGCGGGTGTAGCTCAGCGGTGGAGCATCGGCTTCCCAAGCCGAGGGTCGCGGGTTCAAATCCCGTCGCCCGCTTTTGTTTTTTAATTTCCATTATTTATGCTAAGTAAACCCACCTACTTGAAATGTACAAATGTTTTTTAGGTTTTTCCTTAATATTATTTATGTTCTGCAGTATTTTTTCAAAAAAGAATTTTTATCAAAAGGGTATTACACATTACGAAAACAAAGATTATGAAAAAGCAATAAAATATTTTTCTGCATTCTATAAAAAATCACCATCAGGAGATTCAACCCTTTTTTTTCTATATAACTGTTATATCAAAATTGGTGATATCCAGGCAGGCATAGAAATCCTTGAAGAACTGGCAAAAAGAAAAAACCCCTCCGCACAAATCTATTCTAATCTTTTCAATTATTATCATATGAATCGGCTATTTTACAAAATTAACCAGATGATTTTAAACGCTCCACAATCAGTAGTTCAACAACTTGACCAGAAATATCCGTTAACAAGAAGAAGATTTGCTGAATTATTAGTTGGTGCTATTTCATCAAGTAAAATTGACGACCCGGTCAACTTGGTAGTTAGAAAAAAATTATTGAAATCGGCTCCCGATGGGAAGTTCTATGATAATGACACCATAAAAGTTAATCAATTAATCCTTCTTCTTGATAGTTTTGTTGCGCCTGTTAATCCCGAATTTCATATTTACTTTAAACATATAAAAGTTGATTCGTATCTCTATCTTCCATATTTGCGGTTAATTTCACATGAGATTCTCGAGCGCAACGATGATATCAACCCGGACACGGTTGCAACATTAAGTATGGCACTTAGGGCAATAACAAATTTAAAGAATAAAGGTTTGATAAAATGATGCGTTTAATTGACCGTTATTTTATAAAAGAATTTATTCCCCCGTTCTTTTTTTCAATCTTCGCCCTGACATTCATACTCTTGATGGATCAACTATTCAGGCTTATAGACCTGTTTGTCCGGAAAGGGTTGCCAATATCGATCGTTGGACAAATTCTTATCTATAACCTACCGCTGATTATTTCTTACACTACTCCAATGGCAATACTTATTGCTATCGTTATGAGTTTTGGCAGGTTCAGCCACGATAATGAAATAATTGCATTAAAGACAAGTGGTGTCTCTTTTTTCAAAATGATGAGAACGCCGGCAATCGTTATAGTTGTGGTTATGATATTTCTGATTTTTTTCAATCATTATCTCTTACCGGAGGCAAACCATCGGGCAAGAAATCTGATGTACGATGTTGCCCGGAAAAGACCGGCAGTTAGAATCCCTGATGGTGTATTCACGAATGAATTTCCGGGCTACACAATATACATCGCAAAAAAAATTGAAAAGACAGGGGAAATATTCAATGTGACAATCTATGATTTGCGGAATAATACAATAATAATTGCACCAAGAGGTAATTTATATTCAATCGAAGAAGAAGATATCACACAATTTGTCCTTTATGACGGTGAATACCATCAGTTAATCGACCAAACCCAATATCAAAAAACAAAATTTCGAAAGCAGATAATAAATATACCGGTCAATGCTGACTTTGTTCGAAAAGAAAGAAATGTGCGCAGTGATGACGAATTAAATATTACAAGATTAATAAAGAATATAACTTCGGTTTCTTCAGAAATTGATAAAATCAAAGAAGAAATCAATGAACTTGGCACCGTTACAATTGATAAGTATCTAAAGGGTGAAATTGAAAAAACACAGGTAATACGATTTCAGATCGAACAAAAAATTTCAGTAATAAAAAGCAAATTAAGAAATCGTGCACGTTATCTTATTGAATTAAACAAAAAATTTTCACTTGCCTTCGCCTGTCTTGTCTTTTTAATAATAGGTGCACCACTCGGTTACCTATTCAGAAAAGGTGGAATCGCCGGATTATTACTCGGAATCCTTTTGTTCTCCACATATTACATCTTGTTTTTAACCGGTGAAGAATTTGCTGACCGACGAAATTTTTCACCCTTCTGGGCAATGTGGCTACCCAATATTATATTACTCATCCCCGGAATTTTTCTTTTTTACCTTGCTGAATACGAACATTTGCCGCTTTTTAAAAAGAAACTATGAAAATAATTTATAAATATGTTTTAAGCAATTTCCTGCGTTATCTCTTCTTTTCTCTTCTCATACTTATCTTTATTTACATAATTATCAACCTCTTTGATAACCTCGGTAGATATTTATCAAGGAATATTTCCTTTAAAGATATACTCGTCTATTATCTCTATCTGATTCCTTCTTATACTGTTCTTTTAATACCAGTCGCCGCAATTATTGGTGTTTTTTTTATCTTCGGCTATATGACCAAATACCGTGAAATAATTGCCCTAAAGGCACAGGGTATGGATATAAACAAGCTTTTTATTTTAATTCTTATAACCGGCATTTTCATTTCTGTATTCACATTCGTTTTTCAAGAAACGGTTATGGTGTGGGCACAGTCAAGATTGACAAAGCACAAAACAACAAAAATTGATAAAAGACCATTGCCTTCCGAGACAAAACGGTATAATTTCTTTTATTATGGCGAAAATAACTGGATTTATTATATAAAAGAATTCAACCCCAAGGATTCAACACTAAAGAATGTCATGTTATGGAAGGTTGATGAAAAAAAGCATATTACAAAAAGGATTGATGCCCAGGGAGCAAAATTTATTGGTTACTGGCAATTTAATAATTTAACGGTTCGAGATTTTGATACCCTCGATAATGAAAAAATAAATCATTATATAACCCTTGATTTGACCGAGCTGAAAGAAACGCCCATAGATTTCTCGCGCTTGCCAAAACCAGTTGAAGAAATGAATTTTATCGAATTATCACAATTTGTTAAAAGACGACTACGCGCAGGAGAAGATGTGGCAAAAGAAAATGTAGAATTAAACTACCGATTCTCATTTCCACTCATTACCCTTATCCTGCTCTTAATCTGTCTTCCGATTTCAGTCGTGCTCCACCGCGGTGGTGTTGCAATAGGATTAGGAATAAGCATTGTGCTGGCATTCGTTTACTGGGGATTTATTCAATCCTGTCGTGCCTACGGCTATACCGGAATTATTAACCCTGTAATCTCAGCCTGGCTACCTAACATAGTATTCGCTACTGCAGGAATAATATCAATTCTGAGTATCAGAAGGTAAGGCTGGATCAACAAAAATTACATTTTCCCTCATCAATACCACAGCACCTAATTTTCCCTTTCTGCTCTTTTTCAAATACTTCTTCTGGGTATAGGAAACCGCAACATTTTTCTGATTTTTTGCCTTGCTAAAATAAGCGGCAATTGCTGCTGCTTTTTCTATATCTTCCTTTCTCACATTCTGATTCTTTTTCAGAACCGGTCTTAGTATCGTGTGTGCCCCTTCATAACCACGGATATGAAAAAAATAATCATCCGGCTGAGCAAATTTAAAGGTAAGCTCCATATTTGAACGCGCATCTTTGCCAACATAAATATGTGAGCCGGAAGAAAGAATGAACTCACGGAACGGTAACCTTTTCTTTTCTTTAACCGAACTGACCCCGGTGGTTTTAGGTATCTGTTCTTTTATCTTCGCTCCAGATTTAAGTAAGTCAATCTCTTTTTCTAATTTTTTTATCCTTTCCTCTATCTTTGGTATTCCTCTTTTTAGTTTTTTATATTTTTTGAAATAGTCTTCTGCGTTTCTAAGTGCATCCTTTACTGGATTAAGTTCAATCGTTACATCCCCTTGTGTATAAGGATTAAAAAGTGTAACCTGCTCTATTCCTTTTTTTATTTTCGCGATATTCATTATAATCAGTTCCCCGGCAATCCTATAAAATTCAATTTTATCTTGATCGGCAATCTCTCTTTTTAATCGGGCAATCTTTTGTTCAAGCTTTTCAATTGCGTTTCTCTTTTTACTCTCTGCGGAAATGATTTTTTTCTGCTCAATATAATAATTAATCCCTTCTTTATATAATTCATTCCAGGAATCATACTCACGAACAAATTCGTTCGCAAAGAGACTTACCTTTAATGGGATGGTTGATATCATCCTTGGTTTATGGGGAGCGCCATTAATAATATTTTTCAACTTTTCCAGTGTCTCCTTATTCAATTCACGGGCAAGTGATTTATCAACACCTTCAAAATATTTAATGAGTAATTCTTTATCTTCCAGATTAAAATGCGAAAGGTTAAAGATAGAATTCTTGGGTGCCTTTTCAATATATCTGGGGAATAGATCTCGCCTCATATTATCAAAAAAAAGTGAAAAATTTGGTCCCTCTTTATAGAAAGATAATCTAATTTTAGAATGAATTGATTGTCCATATTCAATCTTTTCAATAATTAAATCGACCACCGGTGCAAAACCAATTTGCTGAACATTAGTTATGCGTGTGCCCGCCAAATGTTCATCAAAAAAATTAAGTTTTAAAAAATCGCCTTTAATTTTAGCTATGTATAACCCCAAAACCTGAGGATAAAGTGAAATGTATAATGCATCATCATCAAATTCAATCTGGACTAATCTGTCCTGGGCAGATACCCGGCGAATAAATTTTTTTATAATTAAATGGCTTATCTCTTCCAAGGCAAGGTGAAGATATATACCGTTCATATTTCAGTTTAACTATAAATATTAATCAAGTCAAGGATGCAACAGCGCAGTTGAACTCTTGACGTTTAAGATCGCTTTAATCTCCCTATTCCCATTTATTACCACACCAATTTGAGGTAAGAATTCTATAAAACCAAAACACATTTTTGTCTCTAAGGAAATTTCCACTCCCAAACTGTAACAATTATGTTTCTCGGGTAATATGGCATAATCAAAAAACACCGTCCAGAAAAGATCTTCAAGATAAATATTCGGATTCCAGAGCCCTTTTCTTAATTTAATTAGTGAATGGGAATATTCAGCAGTGAATATTGCTCCTTTGAACGTATAAAGAGAATTATAGCCGCGGATTGTAACCAATGGGGTATCAGGATTTTGAGGGTCGTAAAAATCATTAAGATTTGTTTTAAATTCACCCCCCAACATTATCCTGTTAAATCCAATATCAACTTTAAAGCCGGTTCGATCAATCAATGAGTTAAAAACCTTTCTTTCTGAAGGAACAGATAAATTTCCAGAATATGTAGAATATGGTAGCCTTCCAGTAAAAGAAATTTCGGGGACAAATTCTCGGCGCGAAAAATTCTCAAACGAATTAAGTGAAAAACCAAGTGTAATATTTGATATTCCATAGTGCAGACTCCTGTAAAGCAGATAATAAGACATCATATTAATACAATTACCAAAGTCGTAGAAAAGTTTAATTGAAAGTGGGCTAAAAAAATAAGATTGGATTGTAGCCATCAACAAGGGTTCATTATTTAATTGGTCATAACCAACCCAGCTAAAATAAAAATGCTCAGCTGGCGCATCGGAACCGGCAATAACTGCACTATAAAGCCATTTTTTTAAAGTAGAATCCACCGGCAAGAAAATTGGCAGACGGACTGATGGGTATAGAGTCTTTGCGATATCAAAATAATTGCCATTTCTTATCTGAAGATTTAACGAACTGATGTCGGCTCTCTTGGTGGATTCATAGTTTTTTAGAATATATAACTCAGGTTTGCACTTTATCTCGTAAATATCAAAACCGTCTATATTTAAACCACTGAATATTAATGTACTATCAAGAACCGCGATATAATTAACAAAGCCAGTTTTTGGATAGGTGTATATCTTTGGTTCATTATCAAGGCTGACCGCGTAAGCATAATGCCTCCCGTCATAGTTTGCAATAAAACCAAGCAAATCTTCGTCAATGAAATATAAATTGCCTTCGTTCCAGGGTGTGTTAATGATTGGCTTTAATCGCCCGCTTTCCATATCAAAAATATATAAATCCGTGTTTTCAAAATGCTTTTTTGCCGAAGCAACAATCCATTTTCCATTTGTTTCAATATCATTTATCAACATCTCACTCTCCTTAAGTTTCTTTTTACCGCTAGTATTATATACCCATATTTCCGAGCCATATCTCGCCTGTGCATTTTTGACATAAAGAATTGTTGAATCGTTTAAAACACAGAATGTTCTGATATCATCCTTTAACAGAACTTCAATTTTTTTAGTTACCAAATTTATTTTCTTCAAAACCGATGTTATTCCGTATCCATTCAAATATACATTTTTTGCGTGTTTGAACTCTGCCGAACAAAAATACAAATTGCCATTATACAATCGTATTTTTGTCGTCAACCAGCTATCAATATTAGCAAATATTCGCTCCTTCTTTTTCAATAGATCATATTCCATTAAATCAACCACCACCTTGTGCGCGAATCCATTAACCTTGATTGGTTTCTCCCGTACATAGTATATTTTGTCTTGATAGTTTACCAGTGAAGAAACATACCAGCCATCTTTGGTCAATCTTGTAGCATTCCAATTTTCCGTTACCGATCTATTTCTCAGATAACGATGCCACTCCGAAAAAAGTTTAGGATATGTACGACTATAGGTACTGAGCGCAGCCAGATCTATTCCAAAAGCCGGGAGGACGGCTGAGAATGGTGCCCAGGGATAAGAACCATAGGTCTCAAAGAACCGGGTGAACCTATCCCCACCGTATTTATCAGCTAAGAAATCAAAAAATTCACCGCCGTATAAATAAAACCCACCATATGGGAATGATAGAGGTTCATTGGTAATCTCAACAATTGTCGGAAATTTATTTGCTGTTACTCTTAGATTAATATAATTATCAAAAAATCCGTCGTTTAATCTACCTTCATAAGGCGAAATTTGTGATTCGGAATAGACTGTAATGCCCTCAATAATCCAACCAGGAGAATACATATTTGACTGAAAAAGCGAACCAAAGGCACCTGTAAGCAAATTTGGCAACCCGCTCGTCCTGGTTAAATGGGCGATATGGGTAAATTCGTGGACACTTACATTTCTGAACCAATCTTCTACGCCATCAAGATAATAATCAAAATTGGGTGGATTAGTAAAGATATGAACATTATAGAAAAATGGGTCGGCATAACCATTACTCAAAATGCCGATATCTTCTATGACTACAGGAAGTTGGCGCGGATTGTTTCCTGTAAGTTCAACTACATTTTTTCTATAGTACTCAAGATTGTTTAATGTCTGGAATGCCTCATAATCATAGTCGGGTTTATAAATAATAATGAAATTATCAGTTTTCAAAATCTTCCAATCCAGCCAGCATATAATTATATACAGCAATATCATGTTGAATTATAATCGAAGTGTCCGATAAATCAATAACTTTTTTCAAATATCATCAATGTCTCAATGTGGTAAGTCTGGGGGAACATGTCAAAGAGATAAATTTTCTTTATTTGAAAACCCATTTTCAATATCAAATTTGCATCCCGGGCAAGGGTCGCGGGGTTGCAGGAAAGATAAATAATTTTCTTAATTTTCATATCTTTAAAATATTGTATTACACCATCTCCCACACCTTTTCTTGGCGGATCCATTATTAAAGTATCTCCTTCTCTAATTAAACCAATTTTATCTTCAACCCTTCCGTGCGTAAAAGTAATATTGTTAATGCCATTCAACTTTGCATTATTTAATGCCTCTCTGACCGAACCAGGGTTTTCCTCAATCGCAATAACTCGCTTACATAGGTCTGCTACACAAATGCCTATTACTCCCACACCCGCATAAAGGTCTGCTACTACCGAACCCTTAACCTCTTGCTTTATCTTTTCTATAATCTTTTCAAAAACCCGTGTATTCACCTGGAAGAATGATGTGGGACCAATCTGGAATTTTTTGCCAGCCAATGTTTCTTCATAAAAGCCTTTTCCCACAAGCAAAATATTTTTTTCACCAAAGATTTTATTCGTCTTTTTTGCATTTATATTCTGACTGATACCGACAATGTTTTGAAACTCATCCATAAGTCCTGAAAAAATTTCTGTAGAAAAAGCCCTTTCCTTTGTCACAAATATTATAAAAATCTCTCCGGTATTTGTTCCCCTTTTAATTAT
>CBFGJP010000046.1:0-21607 GCA_965649105.1 Caldifarciminota bacterium | reverse complement strand
AATATATCCAGGGGTGCCTATGTTTTCAAGTGGTTGGGTAAGATATTCTATTTTGATTAAATAACCCACTTTCGGTAAGATTATTTTTGATTTAAATCGGTCTCTTGACACAAGCAAATTATTGGATATAATAATATTAAAATTTAAGAAATAAGTAAAGCACGGTTTTGTTATAACCTTGAAGATTGATTCTCAATAGCAGAATTGATAAAAAGGCAATATTTGCAAAGGAGGCTTTTAATTTATGGAGATAACTGAACTTAAAAAGAAAAAAGTTGCCGAGCTGCATCAGATTGCAAAAGAATTAGGATTGAACAATTATACGGACCTAAAAAAGCAAGATTTAATCCATGCAATTATTGAAGCGGAGACAAAGCGGACCGAGCTTGTGCCCGTGGAAGGTGTACTTCAAATTCATCCCGAAGGATACGGTTTCCTGCGTTCGCCAAATTTTAATTATCTTCAGAGCCCTGATGATATTTATCTCTCCATTTCTCAGATTCGCAAATTCAATCTGAAGGTAGGAGATAGCATAAAGGGACTTGCCCGGCCGCCCAGAGAGGGTGAGCGTTACTTTGCAATGATAAAGATTGAGTACGTGAATGATATCCCACTTGCTGAATTCACCGAAAGAATTCTATTTGATAACCTCACACCTCTTTATCCCAATGAAAGAATCCATCTTGAGATTGAAGAAAAAAACGATCTTTCAATGCGCATAATAGACCTTTTCACACCAATCGGAAAAGGACAAAGGGGATTGATTGTATCACCGCCAAGGGCTGGAAAAACTATAATACTTCAGAAGATTGCAAATTCAATTACTATCAACCATCCTGAAATAAAACTAATTGTTTTATTAATTGATGAGCGTCCTGAAGAAGTGACCGATTTTGAAAGGTCGGTTCAAGCAGAAGTTATTTCATCTACATTTGATGAAACACCGGAACGTCATACTGAGGTGGCAGAGATAATCTTAGAAAGGGCAAAGCGACTTGTTGAATCAAAAAAGGATGTGGTGATACTCTTGGACAGTCTTACCCGTCTTGCACGGGCATATAATGCAATAGTCCCACACTCAGGAAAAACCCTTTCCGGTGGCCTTGATTCTACGGCCTTGCAAAAACCGAAAAAGTTCTTTGGTTCAGCAAGAAAGATTGAAGAAGGTGGAAGTCTAACCATTATTGCCACCGCCTTGATTGATACGGGAAGCAGAATGGATGAGGTTATTTTTGAAGAATTTAAGGGGACGGGCAATTTGGAAATGGTTCTTGACCGTCGGCTTTCGGACCGTAGAATCTTTCCTGCGCTTGACCTTTACAAATCAGGGACAAGAAAAGAGGAATTGCTCCTTACCGAATTTGAAATAAATCGTCTCTGGATACTGAGAAAACTTTTGTCCGAAATGAATACCATCGAGCAAATGGAATTCATCGTTGACCGTATGCAAAGGACAAAAAATAATAAGGAATTCTTAGAATCTATGAGTGATGCAGTTTAAAAGGAGGTTTGAAAATGAAGAAAGGCATCCATCCAAAATATATACCCTGTGTGATAACCTGTGCCTGTGGTAATCGGGTAGAGACATATTCTACAAAAGAAAAAATTTCAGTGGATATATGTTCTCGATGCCATCCATTTTTTACCGGCAAACAAAAGATTATTGATTCGGCAGGCAGGGTTGAGAAATTCGTGAAGAAATACCAGCAGAAGACAAAGTCAGCCGCAAAAAAGAAATCGGAATAATTTGATCTATGAAAAAATCAGAACACCTTTTTACCATCACGATAAATGAAGTTAAGGAGTTGAAAAAGAAATACGATAATCTTAAGGAGTATCTTTGACCCAATAAAACTTGCCAACCAGTTAAAAAAACTGCAGGAAAAAACAGGTCAGCCAGATTTCTGGAATGATAAAGAGCAAGCCCAGAAAATAATGGCTGAGATAGACCGAAAACAGCATTATTTGAATCTTTTAGCGGAAGTAGAAAACGGAATCAATTTTTTGAATGAACTTCTTGAACTCAATGATATTGACGAAGAAATACTCAAGGGTGCTGAACAGGAACTGAAAGGTATAAATAAAACGATAAAAGACTTAGAAATACAATTATTACTGGGCAAAGAGGATGATAATAAAAACTGTATTCTCACAATTCATCCTGGAGCCGGGGGCACCGAATCATGCGATTGGGCAGAAATGCTTTTTAGAATGTATACCCGATATATCCAATCAAAAAAATTCTCTTATCGAATAATAGATTTGCTTCCCGGTGATATAGCCGGGATCAAGGACGCAACAATTGAAGTGAAAGGAAAGTTTGCATATGGCTTGCTAAAGGCAGAGACCGGGATTCACCGTCTGGTGCGCATATCACCCTTTGATGCCAATCAAAAAAGACACACATCATTTGCATCAGTTTTTGTCTACCCTGAAGTTGAAGAGGTAAATTTTGAAATTAGGGAAGACGATTTAAAAATTGAAACATTCAGGGCCGGAGGGCATGGTGGACAGAATGTCAACAAAGTTTCTTCGGCTGTAAGAATTACCCATATCCCAACTGGAATTACCGTCCAATGCCAGAATGAACGCTCCCAATATTTGAATAAAGCAACCGCACTTAAGATTCTAAAATCACGACTATATGATTATTATAAGCGATTGGAAGAAGAGAAATTAGACAAACTTGAAGCACAAAAAACGGAAATTGCCTGGGGACATCAGATCCGTTCCTATGTCTTTCATCCTTATAAGCTCGTCAAGGACCACCGAACAGGTTATGAGACAACACAGATAGAAAAAGTAATGGATGGAGACATAGATGATTTTATATATGCCTATCTAAGTTTGATGGCAAAAAAGTCATCCTAACAGTTGACAGTTGAGATAATTCTTATATAATCTAATATGATATTTATTTTGATTTTTCTATCGAGTTTCAATAATGAATTTCAGAATTTCATAAATTCTCCAAGAAGCGAATCAATATTTGTCAGCCTTATGCGCGATAAAACAAAGTTAATGGAGTATAAAAACGATCCGATCATACTGTGGTTCTGGCGCAGTAAAACAAATGATACGAAGGTTGATTCATTTTTAAAGGACATCCCTATTTATAGAAATTTTTATCTATCCGGAGTATTAAGGTGGGAAGCAAAAGAGGCGAATGATTTAAAAGTCCAATACAATAAATTAAGACTGGCAACCCATTTTGATTCCTTATCAATAGAAAATTTTCTGTCGTTTATTTCTTTGGGAATAACCAACCGCAAAGTGGATTTGCTTAAAACCGCCTTTTCTTTACCAATCTTTTCAGATTTTCGCAATAAAATATTTCTTTTGGGAAATTTTGCTATACTTTTTATTCTGACTCTATTTTTTGTAACAATTATTTTCGTGCTTATAAAATTAATTTATTATCTGCCAGTTTTAAGCCATAGGCTGGACCCGTTGAAACACAACATCTTCAAGGGGATAATCGGGTTTGCTTTACTTTTAATCCCAATACTCGTTCTGAGAAATTTTTATCTTACGCTTATTATTTACAGTATTATTCTGACATTTATATTCAATAATCGAGAAAAAAATTGGCTGAGAATAAATCTGATTTTAATAGTAATATTTTCTTGCGCAATTTCAATGTTTAATTTTATCCCTTTCCTTAAAGGTAATGATAGAGTTTATTATATGTATCAAATGGTTGCCCTGGATAGTGATATAAGAATAAACCCAGAAACAAGGTTCGAAAAAGATGTCCTCGCATATGCACTAAAGAAACAAGGTTCCTATGATGAAGCAATGGCATTGTATGAGGACCTTTATTATAATCAAAACATTCACAGCGTAGATGTTCTGAATAATCTGGCGAACCTATATGCATTTTATGAAGAAGATGAGCGCGCAGAAGAACTTTATCGGAAAGCAATGTATAGCGATCGAGGTGAACCATATTTCAATCTTGCCCTGTTGAAATTCAAAAATATTGAATATCTTGCAGCCGGTGAAATTATGGAAGAAGCAAGAAAGAGAGGATTTGTGAGTGTTAGCAAAGAGCCCGTTGATATTGTTCCGAATACTAATGATTTTTATAATCTATTGGTAACTAAAAATTTAAATAACTCGGATTTTATTAAAATTAAATATCTCCTGGTGGTATTAGCCATCTTCTTTATCACATTTGTTCCTTTCAAAATTTCTCCACCTTACTATTGTTCAATATGTGGGAGAGCAGTTTGTAAAGAATGTATTGGAGAAACCGGTGAGGAATTTTACTGTCGCGAATGCCAGAATAAGTTGAATGCAACCAAAAATGAAGAAATAGAAGAAGAGTTAAAGATTGCGCTGGGTAAGACCAAAAGATTGAGTAGAAATATTTTTGCTATTGTTTTAAATATTATTCTACCCGGAGCAGGGCTGATTTACAAAAACCGCAATTTTTTGGGTTTAGTTGTTTCATTTTTTGCGATTATGGTATACACCCCTATTTTATTTAAATCCTACTTTATCAAACCTTCAGGTTGGGTATGCTTCTCATTAAATCCAATATTATTCCTTATCGCAGTGATTGATCTGTTGCTGTGTTATCTAACTTCTTTTTCATTACTATTCGGAGGTTCTCATGCCGATTGAAGGTGACTTAAAAAGCATAAATTTTGCAAGCATTCTACAGTTGATAGCACAGGAAAAACTTACTGGTGTTTTGAAGATAAGGAGGAAAAACGAAGTCGTTGATATTGGATTTATTGAAGGACAAGTTACCGGTGCGTTCTTCGAGAAAGGAGAAAAGACCGAGCGGCTTGAGAACTACCTTGTGCGTTCGGGCTTCATCAAAAAAAATCTCTTTGAAATGATAAAGGAAATACACGAAGAAACAAAAAGACCGATTATGAATATCATTATCGATGATAAATATCTTACAATAGAAGAGATAGAACGAATCATTAAATTTAAAATTCAGGAAGTGATTGATGAAGTCTTTACTTGGCAGGAAGGAGAATTTAAATTCGAACAGGGTGCAGTTATTTATCCAAAGAGTTTGATTAAAATTAGATTGAGCACAGAAAATATCGTTCTGGAATCAGCACGCCGTTTTGATGAATGGCCCAGGATTGTAAGTCAGATTACTTCACCTGATTTGGTCTTTAAGAAAATCGAAAAACCGGAACTTAAATTAAAACTTCCAGAAGATGAATTAAGAGTGCTTTCCTTGATTGATGGCCACCGTAGTGTAAATGACCTAATTGACATATCAGGATTGGGGAAATTCCATACTTACTCCTGTTTATATCATCTTTTGACCACCGGGCAGATTGAACTAGCCTACGCCAAACCGACACCCAAGGTAGTAAAACAAAAGAAGGAAATACCATTAAAATTTCTTTCGGCCCCTGCGACGCTCTTTTTGTTCCTGATTGTCATTTTAATAGAAATACTTGTCGGTAATTTTCTCTCAAGCCGGTTAAAATATTCTTTTTCATTCTTTAATACAACTTATACCGAACCAGACTACTATGATTATAAAAAAATATTCTTTTACAAACACAATCGGATTCCAGCAAATTCCGAAGTAAAAGCTCTCTTTGAAAAATAGGCAGGCAGCTGTGCTTTATAAAAATGTTGGCGTAGATATCGACCGTTTGAATTTGATAAAAAAGGGGATTGGGAAACTGGTAAAGGAAACTTTACCTAAAGATTCCTTATTTGGACTTTTTGGTGGTATTTATCCAATGAATGGTGAGTGGCTCATAAGTAGTGTTGATAGTGTGGGCACAAAAATTTTGATTGCATGTGCAACCGGTGTCCATAATACTGTTGGAATGGATATTGTCAATCACTGTGTAAATGATATCCTTACCACCGGTGCCTTACCGCTGTTCTTTATGGATTATATCGGCTTTTCTGAAATTCCCAATGCGACTTTGAAGGATATAATAAAAGGTTTGACAATGGCCTGTAAAAAAGAGAGAATTGCATTGATCGGTGGTGAGACTGCTCAATTAAAGAGATTTTATCCTAAAGGTATTTATGACCTTGTAGGATTTATTGTTGGTATTGTAAGAAAATCAGATTATATCGACCCCCAAAGGATTGAACCAGGTAATATTCTTCTGGGATTAAGATCAACCGGACTTCATACCAATGGATATACCCTTGCAAGAAAAGTTTTGTTTAAGAAATACGCTCTTTCAACATATATCCCAAAACTCAAGTGCACCCTTGGTGAAGAACTCCTGAAGGTTCACAAATCTTACCGTGGGGAACTTGAACCAAGATTAAAGTATGTGAATGGACTTGCCCATATCACCGGTGGGGGATTTTATGATAATATTAAAAGAATATTGCCCGAAGGAACCTCGGCAGTGATAAGGAAAGATTCCTGGAAAGTGCCGCCGATTTTCAAACTCATTCAAGATATTGGAAATGTTCCCGAAGAAGAGATGTATCGTGTATTCAATATGGGAATAGGTATGGTTGTAATAATACATTATAATAAATTAAAATACTTTAAGAAACTAAATCCCGTCATTATTGGTGAGATTGTGAAAGATAATTTTGGCGTCAGGGTAGAATAAAATTAAAGCGCAAAAGGCTCGCGGTCTTCCAATCTGTGATTATCAATAATCTGTGTGAATCCATATAATTGCATAATCTCTTCATAAAAAAATGTTGTATCACATTCCGGGCAGACATAGTCTCCTTCCTGATTTATTATCAGATCAACATATTTTGAAGTAAACAAACAATATGGACAGAGGAATTTATCAATATGTGCCATATCAGATTATATCAATATCAAATTGGGTGTCAATAATTATCTTATTCAAAAAATTTATCACGATTATCAACGATTTTCTTGGGCGTAAATATTGATATGCTCAGATTCTGAAAGCGTGCCTGTCGAGCATACTGGATATATTTAACCATTGAGGTATCGAAAGGTAAGACAGTTTTATTATCACAGCGAATTATATACCCGGCCCAATCAGTTACTAATGGTTTTGATACCTGCCCTTTTTCCAACGCGGCAATTAAGCCCGTAAATTCTTGACCATATCTTGACTCAATACTGGAAAGGGTTAGATTATTCATGCCGGTTTGAAGAAATAACATAGTATCCTGCGCAGCAATATCCTCTAATGTTTTTCCTGATTGTAATTGAACAAATATCTTGTTCAGATAATCACTGAGAATATCCTTTAATTTTTCGCGTTCATACCGAGAACGAATGATACTTTTCTCATTATCGTTATTTAAACTCAATAACTTTTTCGGAATGATTGAATCAAGTGTGAAGAGATAATAGCCGCCAAAACTGCTGAAGGGTCCGATTACTACCTTTGGTTTTATTTTTTTTATTGCCTTTGCCAATCCGTCTTGGTTACGTACAGGAAAATTTATCTTTTCAGGATTTAACGGAAGGGTTTTGTGGACCGAAAGATTATATTCTTTTGCTGCCTCTTCAAAACCTAGTTCCTTAACTGCATTTTTAAATGATTCAATGCGATCATTCAGCTCGCCCAATGTTGTTTGAGAAACATTAATTTTGACTTTGGCTGAATAGATTATTCCTTTGCCGACGCGTTTTATAACCTCATATCCCTGGGATGTAAGGATTATGTTTGATATCTCTCCATCTTTTAATTTTTTATAGACATCAGCTTCATAAGGGAGAAGTTCGTTTTCATCTTTGAATCTCTTTTCAATTAATGTATCATCGGATACTTCACGCGCAACCACTAGAAAGTCTTCGCCTTCCTTGACTCTCAACAACAGGTCTTCAAGCTTTTCTCGTGCTTCCGTCGAATCACCGGTTGATGGATTTTTTTCAAAGAACACATATTTTAAAATTTTTGTTTCAGGATTTGAGAAGTCTTTTATTTGCTTAGTATAATATTCCTTTAATTCTTCATCGGTGATCGAAGCCCTACCTTTCATGCGGAATAAGGGAAGACTGATAAAAGAAAAATCATATAGCACAGAATATTTGGAGAGAGTAATGCTATCCTCAAAGGGAGAAGACCATGCCATTGTATATATGAGGGAGCGGAGTTTTTCCCGGGGCAATTGCTTTTTCAAATTGAATTCATATTCCAAAAGCCATTGCCTACTCTGTGGTGATTTTAATAACTCAAGATATTTATTATAATCAAACCTTCCTGCGCTATCCTTCATATATTCCGATTCATATATTTCCCGGGGTGGATTGCTTTTAATGATTGCCCAGATCTCTTGGTCAACGATTCGGATATTCTCTTTTTTGATCAGATTGTTCCATATCACTTCATCGATCATAAGATTCCATATGTCTTCCCGGGTGATGCCTTTTGTTTCCCTTTCCTTATTCTGGGCAAATCGGACATAATCTGCATAGGATACGGTGATACCATCAATCTTGGCAATATCTACTTCTTCATGCTGGGTGATGCCGGTGACATCAAGCCCCCATTGGAAAAAGATTAATAGGGCAAACGCGGCGACAACGATAAATAATATAATGCGCGTATTGCGCCTGAAATTCTGCATCATAGTCTTCTCCAGTGCATATCCTATTCTACTTAAAAACACAAAAAAGTCAACAAGCAATATTGATAAGTCCTCTTTATATTATATTAAGGTAAGCAATATTAGAACGGTTTGTGGAATTTTTCCATCCCACCTTTTTCTTCCCCATCAAAGAGGGATAAAAGTGGTGAGGGAAATTCAATATTAAATGAATGATTAAAAAGATTTAAGTCTTGCTTGACAGTAGACTAATTATAGAAAGGGGGTATTATGAAAAAACTTATGCTATTAAGCGTTTTGGCTGTCCTTTGCCTGTTTGCATGTCAGCGGGTCGTTGTCTTTGAGAAGTTCACCAGGGTATCGGGCTGATCTTACTGTCCCGGTGCAGCAAGGGGTCTTGCTGAGAATTATCTCCGTTCCTATGATTCAGTGGTCGTCATTGCCGACCATGCAAATGGTTACTCATTCTCCTGCCCGGAGGGCGTGGCGCACTGGAGTTATTATGAATAAGTGGAACACCCATCATCAAGATTGATGGGAATAACCAAGAAGTTGGTTGTTTCAATATGCCGGGCACAATGTATCCAATATATAGAAGATGGATTACCCAGAGGCTTGCAGTATCAAGCCCGTTCACAATCACCATGACCTGCATCTATGATACATTATCGAATAATGGAACGGTAACTGCATAAATAACAAATACATCAACGGGCACTATCGCCGGAACTTTGCAATTTGCAGTTATGGAGAATAATATACCCTATAATTGGTATAATCTCACCACCGTTTAACATGTATGCGGGGATATGCTCCCTAATGCCAATGTTGAAGCAGTTTCAATCCCGCAGGTGGGAATATTGTTAAGTCAAGAAATTTCACACTTGATGCTTCATAACATCATCAACTCCGCAAACCGTAGCAATCGAACCAGGCGATGTTGATACAGTATTGGTCTTTGAGTTCAATATAAGTTCGTCCTGTCCTACACCAAGAACGGTCCAGTTCAATGCTAAATTTTGGCACATTATTGGATACAAACACCATAAACTTCATAGTAATGAGTCAACCTTGCTTTGTTGATAATATTGAATTCGATCAGGATGGCTGGACACATTCCGGGAGCAGCGACAACTGGCACATTACAACCCACAAAAGTAATTCACCAACCCATTCCTGGTATTCTGGTGTGGAAGATACCTGGCAATATACAAATTTGAATGACGCTTCTTTGATTTCGCCTTAGTCTGTTGTGATCTCGGATAGTTCGCTCCGATTCTATCATCAATATGCAACAGGAATATGACTATTCTTATTGCGAAATTGATAATAATTGTGGTTGGTGGCAGATATTGGGTATTTTTTTACAAAAAGGGGCTGCCAAATGCAGTCCCTTTTTAATTTTATTAAACTTTAAACTTTATTAAAATAATGTCGCCATCCTGAACGATATATTCTTTGCCTTCAATCTTTGTTAATCCCTGTTCATGGGCATAAGCAAAACTTTGTGCCTTTAACAAATCCTCATATTTTAAGATTTCAGCCCTGATAAATCCTTCTTTTAAATCGGAATGGATTTTTCCGGCAGCATCGATCACCTTTGTCCCTGATTTAATCAACCAGGCTCGGGATTCTTCTCCTTTGATTGTAAAAAATGTGATCATTGAAAGATGTTGAATGCATAATTTTAATAGACCATTTACACCTTCCGGTTCTAATCCCGCTTCTGTTCTTAATTCCATTTTTTCCGATGCAGTGAAATTTAAAATATCCTCTTCAAGTCGTACTGAAATTCGATAACCAGGAAAGTCGGTTTTAAATTTTCCGTCTTCATCAAAATTTAATACAATAATCTCCGGAATCGTTGTGAGTAAAGGCAGATCCAAAATATTCTCTTTAGGTACTTGTGCTTTTTCAAGGTCAGATTTTATCCTGTTCAGGACTTCAAACTCTTCTTTTGCTTCAAATCTCTTTTTTATCTTATCAATTCTTCTTTCTACAATTTCTAAATCCGCAAGGAATAATTCACTCCGAATAATTTCATAATCTTTTTTGGGGTCTATATCGGAAGCCGTGTGAGGAATGTCAGGGTCGGGGAAACACCTCAAAATATGCAAGACAAGGTCCACATCTCTGATGTGGGATAAAAATTTATTACCCAATCCTTCACCTTTTGATGCGCCTTTTATTAGTCCAGCGATATCAACAAAATCAATATGGGCGTAGGTTTTCTTTGGTGACTTAGTTATCTCCACGATTTTATCCAATCGCTCATCAGGTATTATTACTACACCAACATTCCGTTCAATCGTGGTGAATGGAAATTTTGCCACCGGGGCATTGGCCTGAGTTAAAAGATTGAAAAGGCTTGATTTACCGACATTGGGTAATCCAATGATACCTATTTTCATAATTATTCTAACAGATTCGTGGCAATCCTTCTGCCTCGAGTTTTAAAAGTGGCCTCACTCCACCGATCGCTGTTTTCAACCAGACGCCTGAAAAATTATCTGTTACTTCTCCGATAATCTTTGCATTTTTCGTAATGGGATGCTTTTTAATAAACAATAAGAAATTTTTTGCATCATTTTTCTCCACAATGGCAATGAATTTCCCTTCGTTGGCAATATATAATGGATCCAAACCGAGAATTGCACAGGCGCCCCTTACCTCAGTTTTTATTGGTAATTCATTTTCATTTATTACAATCCCCCAATTAGTTCCATCAATCGCCTCATTTAATGTGGCAACAACCCCGCCTCTTGTTGGGTCACGCATAAAGTGTATGCCAAAATTTTTATTAAAGATTCTGTTAGTTATTAAATTTAATGGTGTACAATCGCTTTTAAAATTTGCCTTGAGTTTTAGATTAAGTCTCTGATTCATAATTGCGATACCATGGTCCCCGATTGTACCGCTGATAATGATTTTATCACCGGGTTTTATTCTATCCGCGCTCAATCTTTTTTTTATCCTTCCAATGCCGGATGTGGTAATGAAGATTCTATCTGCCTTACCTTTTTCCACCACCTTTGTATCACCACAGACAATCCGTACTTTTGCCTTTTTTGCCGTCTGAGACGCTGAAATAATTATCTTTTCAAGGTCCTCAAACCTGAAGCCTTCTTCAATAATCAGAGAAAAAGAAATATATTCCGGAATTGCACCCTTCATCGCAAGGTCGTTTATCGTGCCGCAGACCGATAACTTACCAATGTCACCACCCGGGAAGAAAATTGGATTTATAACATAAGAATCTGTTGTGAAAGCGATATTTTTACTGGTGATTGTTAATTCTGCCGAGTCTTCAAGTTTTTTTAATATTGGGTCAGTAAAGTATTTTAAGAGCAATTCTTTTATCAATTTCTGGGTTAATAATCCACCAGAACCATGACCAAGGCTTATAAACTTTTGCTCCATAAATGATTATATCTATAAATATCTGATTATCAAGTTTTTCAGGCGGTTTTTACCCAGCCCAGTTTTTGATATTCTTTATATATCAATCCGATAACTCTTTTGGGGTTGTGAAATTCTCTGACCCACTTCAGTCCTTCAATTCTTTTTTTATTCCGTAAATCGAAATTGGTGATTAAATTGTATAATACCTCCTCAAAATTATTTTTGTTAGCATTTATGAAAGGATGTCCAGGCAGTAGATACTCGTATTCTTCAGGAATTTCGGTAATCGTTGGGATGCCCAGCGCGAGGAATTCAAGTCCACTTCTTCCATAAGCAGTCCCCGCATAATTCCCAATCTGGTCAATGCCAATATCACAGGTTGCCTTTAATTCCATACACCTTTTATGGGAAACACCTTCAATCAACAGAAATTCAAATTTAATCTTTGACTTAAGTTTTTCAACAATGGCAATTATTTCATTTGTCCCTTTCGCCGTCCGTCTCGTGGGTGAATGCCCAACCCTTAAAATTTTATTTTCCCTTGCTATGGGTATTATTTTTTCTGCCTCAAAAGGTATTGGCACAAATACCAAAGAAGGATCTATTTTGATATGGTCAACTTCGGATGTAAATTTCAATTGGGCATATTCTCTTAAATAAGTATTCATTCCCCACTTCCTCAGGTCGCTTCCAAAGAAATGGGCAACGATTTTTTTATTCTTTAATTTTTTTAATATCCTGTCCCCGTAAATAAAAGGAATGCCGCCGTCAAAATGGTAGATATCAAAATAACCAAAATCATATTTCCGCCAAAATTTATTGAGTCGATATAACCATATTATATCACGCGTTTTGAAAAAAAGCTTTTCTACCCAGGACTCTCCCTTGATTTTCAACCTCAATTCGTCGGGTGATACATTGACATTATTGCGCCGCAAAGTTTTACGCACAAAATTAATGGTCGCTGAATTTAATAATGGATAATTCAAGAGAATACCATCAGGGAAACCTAATTTTGAATGTGTCATCGTCACCAGTATCCCTTCGTCGCCGAAGATACTATGAGAACGGCTCAAAATCCCAGCAACATCCTGGAAGTTTTCAAATGTTAAATGGATAATTCTCACTTAAACTGTTTGAATTTTAATTTTAAAAATTGTTGCAATTTTTTTAATTTTTCCGGATTAGTTATTTTTGCGATTCCAGATTTAATTCCTTCCCAGCCACTTATTTTTTGTGAATAAATCCGGAGAGCAATTGTTTCCAGTTCCTCATAACCCAATTGCGGCTGAATTAAGATCGGTATATTACGTGGTTGCATTATGGTTTCATTCCTTGGTTCATCGTAGGGTTTTGTCCAGGAAAAATCAGTTGGCATTAAATTATTTTTTCTTGCATAAGTCTCAAGATAGGTTCCCGGATATATTCTTATTCCAATGGAATATTCTATTTTATTTATTAATAAACGATTCTGTTCTATAAATTCAAATGTCTTTTCGACATCAGTCATCGTTTCGCTTATATGCCCGAAAGAAAAAAACGCCTTTACTTTTAAACCAAACTGATTGCATAACTGAAGCAAATTCTGCACCTGCTCCACGGTCGTGCCTCTCCGCATTAAATCCAGCACTTTCTGGCTGCCGGATTCAATCCCCACTCCGATTAGATAACACCCGGCATTTTTCATTTTTTTAATTAAAGATTCATCAACCGTGCCCGGGCGAATTTCGCATTCCCAGGGTAAATTTAAATTCCGTTGGATAATTTCTTCACATAAATTTTCAATGTGTTCCCGGTCAAGGGTCAGAACGGTATCTACAAATCTAATACCTTGTAAATGATATTTTTTTAATAAATTTTCAATTTCGTCAACTACATTTTTCGGTGAACGGACCGTGAGTAAATTGTTGTACATCCTGCTGGCCACGCAATAATTACAATGGTAGAGACACCCGCGCGATGAACTTATTGATATGCCTTTCTGCTTTATAAAGTCCAATTTTATTTCGTATTTTTTTAAATCTAATAAATGATAGGCCGGTTCAGGTAATGAATCAAGATGTAGTCTTGTAGCCGGTGGATTATCAACAGGATTATCATCTAATCGGAAACTTAATCCTCGTATTTTTTTAAAATTTTGATCGGTGCTATATGTCTTTAACAGATTATATAATACTTCCTCACCTTCCCCCCTAATTACAAAATCAATATCTTTAATATCCTTCAAAACCTGAGTAGCAGTAAATGTTGCATTCGGTCCCAAATAGATGGTAACGATATCTTTGTTGAATAATTTGGTTTTACGTGCAATGTTGAAGGATTCAAAACGATTAACGGTTGTTCCCCATATGCCCAGAAATTTGGGCTGGCATAAATGTAACCAGTGTTCCAGCGGTTTTTTTTCAAAATTTAAGTCTATAATCTTTACAGGAATCTCGTGTTTTTCAAGATATCCAGCGATCGAAATGAGTTCTAACGGAAGTAATTTTTCTTCATATCCTTTTTCTTCAGTATTGATAAGTAATATCCCACTCATTTATTCGCGCCGATTAACATCTGCAAACCATTTTTTAATGATGTTTCTTTAAATCCCAATTCATCTTTTGCCTTTACACAATTGCCATAGAGTGCTGTTTTTCCGGTACTTAGTTTTTTAGGTGTTTTGCCAATCACCGACTCAATTTCTTTGATCAACTGAGAAACAGGTATTGATGATCCGCAGATATTGTAAACATTATTACCGGTTTGGTCGCGGAGTTTAATCAAAGGTTCAACAATATCATCAATAAGGGTAGGGCAGATTGCTCCATAATCAGTTTCAATTATTCCGGTATTTTTAAGAGATTCAATGAGATTATGAATATAACCCTGCTGGAGATTTTTACCGTAGGGAAAAAATAGCCTTAAGATTTTTACTTCAAAATTTTTGTTATAATATCGGGAAAGGGTTTCAGCATGAAATTTAGTCGTGGCATAAAAACTTCTGGGATTATAAGGTGCATTTTCTAAGATATGTTCACCATAACCATATATTTCACCTGATGATAATAAAATAAATTTACTCGCCCCCACCTTTTTTGCCCATTCGAGCAAAAGCAGTGTCGTGGTGACATTTGCCATAAAAATTTTGGTGAATGAACCAGAATATGTTTCATAAATGTGGAATATATTTTTAACTTTTCTGGGTAAGCCCTTTTCAATGTTTAATTCCTGGTCAAATTTAACAAACCCGTATTTCAAATTAATCTTTCCCAGAAAAGACATCGGAACTTCCTTCGGGCTAGGAAAGACAGTGTAAACAGTTTCCCCACGCTTTATTAGTTCCGATGTTAACAATTCACCAATGCCTGCATGTCCGGTGACCAGATTTTCAATATCCATAATTAATTATATAAGAAAATCCAATTAAGTCAACAATTTGATAGGAAAATCATGCAGTACCTGACCAAAATTTATATAATTCAGACAAGATCAATTTTACAAGTTTCTTTTTATTTCTTGAAACAAAACTCGGGATGATATTTTTTCCATAATATAAATTGGTAAGATTATATTCTTTTATTCTCAGAAAATACCGGAAAAAATGATAATCAAAAAATCCGGGTCTATTAAAGAAAATCTGCGGAACATTCATAATCATTGTTTCTAAGGAGGCGGTGCCCGAACAGGTAATAATAAGGTCGCAGTTTGCCATCTTTTCATATCGATCAGCGATGGCTATTTTAATTGTATTTTTGCACTTTTTCGGAATCAATTTATTCAATAATTCTGTCCCTGCTAAATCGGGATGTATGATAAATATAAATTCAAACTTTTGTAATTTCTCACATTTTTTTATCAATTCAATAATTACTGGCATATTTCTTTTTATCTCAGACATCCTTGAACCCGGCATAAACCCAATGCAGTTAGCAGGAAAATTTTTTTTATATTTTTTTAATTCATCAAATAATGGATTCTTCCAATATAATGTTGGTATTTTCTGGCAAATATAAAAACGATATTCAAATGGCAATACACTTATAACAAGGTCAACCCATTTCTTGATAAAATGTTTTCTAAATTCTCCCCATGCCCAGATCTGGGGGGGTAAAAGATAAATTACCTTAATGCCAAGTCTTTTTGCATATCGGCATAATAATAGGTTGATTCCAGGATATGCAACCGCAATAAAAATAGCTGGCTTCGTTTTGAAAATAGCCCGCCCGATTTTTCTATACATTGAATAATTTTTTATAAATGCAAGAATTCCTGATGTAAAACCAAATGTTTTCAAATTTTTATAATCATAAAATAGATGAATATTTGCCTTTTTTAGATTTTCCCCACCAACCGCAAATATATTTTTGTTGTATCTTAAATGAGATTTAACAAAGAGATTGGCATATAAATCACCAGATGGTTCACCAGCGCAGATAAAAACAGAATGTTGAGGAGTAATTATGGAAGAAATTTGTTTAACTAACTTAATCGCTCCAATCTCTTTAATGCCTCTTCAGGTGTTATTTTGCCTTTTTCTAAATCTTCTATCACTTTTTTCTTTGAATATTTTGTAAATAAAAAAAGATTAACAATGCCGAAAAAGATCAGAATAATGGGCCAATCTCTTGTTAATAAGAAAATCTTTAGATTTACAAGCCAGAAGAATAAAGCCAGGCAAATAATGATAATAGTAAACTTCATTTATTAAAAATTTCCTTTAATTTGGGCGGTATTAATTCTGGGTCGAAATTTAAATGTTTCAATTCCCGGATAAAGATTTCTTCTTTTGTTGCATTTGAAAGGCTTTCATTTATTATAAAAAATGATTTTTGTCGGACCCGGCAGTATCCACCTTTACCAAAAAATCGATCATATTTTACAATGATTGATAAATTTCTGCATAAATCTTCAAGCATTTCGAGGATTGTCGTTTTTTTCACTTTTTCCCTCCAAACAACCTTGAGAAGAAACCAGTATTTTTCGGCTGGAGTCGTTCAATTCCTTTTTTTGCCGCAGGGTTATTTCCATCCCAGTTCAATGCCTCGTAATAGTATTTTAATGCTTGCTCTTTATTCCCCGTAAATTCATAAGCCAGTCCCATATTTACATAAACAACCGGATTGAACATCAGTCGTTTTATTGCCTCCTGTAATTTTTCAAAACCTTCCTTCTGGTATTGTCGTGTATACACGAGTGCAAGACCAAGATATGATAGATAGATTGGTTGAGGGTCATATCGGCAGGCGATGCGTAATAAATTTACCGCACGCCACGGGTCATTATTTTTCAAAAATTCAATTGCCCTTGTGAATGCATTTTTAGCCTGGGTTTCCTGGACCTGATCCTGATTTTTTACACCCTTTTCCAGTGATTTATCGTAATCTGCCCTCAATTTTTCATCAGAGAGAACACGATAAGCAGCAGTAATCTTGGCAAATAGTGCGTTTGCTTTGCGTTTTTCTTGTTCGTCAGTAAACCGGTCTGGATGGTATTGTCGTGCAAGCTTCATATAGGCATTTTTTATCTCTGCCTGTGTTGCCGTTGCGGTCACCCCAAGAATACTATAATAATTTTCCATCTAATTTAAATCCCAGAATATTATATTCATAGCAAATTAATTGTCAAGCTGTCGATTAAATGGGTTTATTGACAAAGGTTATATTTACTATATAATTCAATGTGCAAGAGATCAGGCATATTGCAATAATTATGGATGGAAATGGCCGATGGGCAAGGAAAAGAGGATTACCCAGAGTTATTGGTCATAGAGAGGGAGTGGAATCGGTCCGGGTCATAGTTAAAACAACGAGAGAGCTTAAAATAAAATATCTCACCCTCTATACCTTTTCTACGGAAAATTGGAAAAGACCAACTGATGAAGTTCGAACCCTGATGAATATGCTTGAAGAAATGATTGTTAAAGAGACCCCCAATTTGAATAAAAATAAGGTGCGGATAAATGCAATTGGAAGACTGGATGCTTTATATCCCAACGCAAGGAAGGCGCTTGATGAGGCGTTAAATCTAACAAAGGACAATGATGAATTGATTTTGACCCTCTGTCTCAATTATGGTGGACAGAGTGAGATTGTTGATGCGGTAAAGAAGATTATTCTGGAAGATCGGGAAAAACGGATTAACCTTGATGAACTGAATGAAGAAAAATTTGCACAGTATCTTTATGATCCTACAATTCCCCCACCTGATTTATTGATCCGCACTGGTGCGGAGCGGCGGGAAAGAATTTCTAATTTCCTTTTATACCAGATTGCCTATGCAGAGATCTATTTTACAAAGACCCTCTGGCCCGATTTCAGAAAAAGAGAATTTTTAAAGGCGATAGAAGATTTTAAAAACCGGGAGCGTTTGTTTGGCGCAGTTTAATGATATATTGAAAAGAACAAAGACGGGTTTTTTTCTGGTTGCTATAGTCGTTGTGACCCTGTGGATTGATAACATCCTGCTTCCTTTGTTACTTTTATTTTTCATTACTTTTGCAACGAATGAATATTTCAGATTCTGGCATCGCAAGGATATCTATCCCCATACGCTTGCCGTCCTTTTTCCTGGTTACGCAATCCCTTTTTTGTTTTATTTTGAGATACCCCTACTCCTTCCTGGATTTGTCCTCTTCTTTTTCATCGTCCTTTTGTCGGTGATGCGTTTCCCCGGCAGTCGGCGTAAACCAAACTTTCTTGCGGAAATCTGTGCTAATTTCTTTGGCGTTTTTTATATTTCACTACTGCCTTCAACCATAATACTTTTAAGAAAATATGGATTTTATATCAGTCTTCTTCCCCTTGTCCTTACCTGGATATATGATACATTTGCCTATATTGTAGGTTCAATCTGGGGTAAACACAGACTTGCCGAGAAATTGAGTCCGAAGAAATCAATTGAAGGGACATTTGCTGCATTCTTTCTTACCTTTCCTTTTACTGTTTGGTTGAATTCATTATGGGCAGGGAATTTCAATTTATTTGATGCTCTCTGGATTACACTGGGAATAGGAATATTGGGAACGGTTGGAGACCTCTTTGAGTCCGGTATGAAACGGGAGGTTGGTTTAAAGGATGCATCAAATGTCTTTCCCGGACATGGTGGATTTTTAGATCGCCTTGATTCATTGATTTTTAATATCCCATTTTTTTATCTTTATTTTATAACCCATGGATAAAACACCCCTTGCCGATCGGATTAGGCCCGAAGACTTTGACCAAATTCTTGGACAGGAGCATCTTTTGGGACCCGAAGGCCCGATAAGAAGGCAGATTGAACAGGGAAGGTTATTTTCAATGGTTCTATTTGGGCCACCGGGCAGTGGGAAGACAACGATCGCCCGGCTCTTCGCCAAAAAATTCTCGGCAGATTTTGTCTCTTTTTCCGCCGCCACAAGTGGAATTGTTGAGATAAAGAAATTTATGGAAGAGGTTCAAAAGAAAAAGAGTTTATTCAATCGTGATACGATAATATTTATCGACGAAATTCATAGATTCAATAAGGCACAGCAGGATGCATTTTTGCCTTATCTTGAAGAGGGAACGATCATCTTAATCGGCGCTACGACCGAGAATCCATCTTTTGAATTGAATTCAAGCCTTTTATCAAGGGTGAAGGTTTATATGCTCAAGCCCCTTTCTTTTGATGATATGAAAAAGATATTGAAAAGGGCTTTCACCTCGCCCAAAGGTCTTGGTAATAAATATGAAATCACTGAGGAGGCATTGAATTTTATTGCCAATATCTCTGATGGCGACGCAAGGGTTGCTTTGAATGCGCTTGAATTATGTGCCTTCTCCGCAAAAGAAAATAAAATTGACTTAAAGCTTGCAGAAGAGATTGTGCAAAAAAAGGCATTGAGATATGATAAGGCGGGTGAAGAGCATTATAACCTGATTTCGGCATTACACAAATCATTGAGGGGTTCTGACCCCGATGCATCATTATACTGGCTTGCCCGGATGCTGGAGGCGGGTGAAGACCCATTATATATTGCCCGTCGCCTTGTCCGCTTTGCAGTAGAAGATATTGGACTTGCCGATCCGATGGCACTCGTTATTGCAAACGCAGCAAAAGAAGCAATAGATTTCATTGGTCGACCTGAGGGGGACCTCGCACTCGCCCAATGTGTGGTCTATCTTGCTAGGGCAAAGAAGAGCAATGAATTATTCCTTGCATATTCAGCGGCTAAAGACGATGCGTTAAACACACTTGCCGAGCCAGTGCCGATGCATATCAGAAATGCGCCGACCCCTTTAATGAAGGACCTCGGTTATGGCAAGGGATATAAATATCCGCATAATTATCCGGATGCAAAGGTGGAGCAGGAATATATGCCTGAGAGTTTAAAAGGGAGAAAATATTTGAAAGAAAAGAAATAAAAAAGGGCTGGCTCTGCCAGCCCTTTTATTTCTTTTTATTTTTTACTTTATCGTGACATTAATCAACTCTACCTTCGTTTCCATCGTGAAGTTGGTATCTGCTTCGGTCATCGTCATCTTTACCCAGCCAACATCCGGTGCAATCCAGACATAAGAGGTCTCTGTGCGTACTCCATCTGTATAGATATCCAATCCTTTCCAACAGTCATCATATGTGCCCGCCGGAACAGTGACTGATTCTTTACCCAAGACTTTCATTGTTTCAGTATAAGAAGAGTCTTTGTGAATGTTCCATGATTTGTTTTCCTCTAACGGTAGCGCGATTATAGTATCGGGCTCTGTATCGGCTTTATTTTCGTAAGAGAATATATAGTCATCAGTCTTCTGCTGGTAAGAGGTATCAGCAAATGTCCTGGAGGTTGTTATGACTTCATAGACCTCTGTATTATTATTGAGCGTAGTCTTGTTTGTCACTTCTGTCTTCATTGTGTCGGTCATCGTGATAGTAGTATCAGGTGCTGTTACAGTCGTTACCATCTTGTATTCCCAGACATTGCCCGTATTTAGTGGCCAGTAATCCTTCTCACCACCACCACAGCTTACTAAAAAGAAAACAAAAGGAAGCAACACAATTAACTTTTTCATTATTTCTCCTTTCACATCAATTATATTCAAAATTTGAGATATGTCAATACTTAATTTTTAATCTTCCCTTTTTACATCCATTGCACAACGGAACCCATAATAGCGGTCCTGGACAAAAGGTTTCAACCCCATCCTTGCCGAACATCTTAAGTGTTTGGGATTCAAACTCAGCCATGAACCACCCCGTACAACCCTCATATAACCTGAATCAGGTCCAGATGGATTCTTTTGCGGACTTATTTTATAATAATTTGTGTCATAAAAATCCGAGCACCATTCCCAGACATTACCTGCCATATCATATAGCCCAAAATTGTTAGGTTTGAATCTGCCCACGGGGGCAGTATATTTATAACCATCCGCCTCAAGATCTCCATTGGGTGCAAAATTGCATTTTCTAAATGGCGTATCATCACCCCAGGGAAATTCTTTATCAACAAGTCCTGCCCTTGCTGCATATTCCCATTCTGCTTCGGTGGGCAATCTTTTACCTGCCCATTTTGCATAACACAGGGCATCAAAATAATTTATGCCCACAACTGGCTGGTCAGGTGCATTGAAACTTGAGTCTTTAATAAAAGGGGGTTTTGGATGTCCGGTTGCCTTTACAAATTCCATATATTTTTTATTCGTCACTTCATATTTATCAAGATAGAATGTATCAACCCAAACCTTATGTTTCGGACCTTCATTAA
>CBFGJP010000045.1:2254-21614 GCA_965649105.1 Caldifarciminota bacterium | reverse complement strand
GGTTGTCTGTAGTGAGATTGGGTTGTATGAATTTCCTGTAGAAAAATCTTATATCAGCAATCTTTCCGGCCCCCAGGGTGCTGAGGCACAACTTACAAAAATATTTTTCTTTGATAGAATCTATCCAAATCCAGCAAAGGGGATAATAAGGCTCAGGTTCAATTCACCGGATACAAGAAAGGTCTCAATCAAACTCTATGATGTCTGTGGCAGGCTTGTGTATAAAGAAGATATAAGAAAATCTAAAACTGGTGTGAATGAGGTTTTAATAAAGCCAGAGAGTCTTTCTGCCGGTGTCTATTTTGTGCGATTGGAGGCTAACGATTTCAGGCAGACCGAAAAGACGATATTATTAAGATAAGGGCTGCCCTTACATTCTCGCACAGATACTTCACGGTTAGAAAACCGCTCCTACAGGATATTCATCTTTTAGCCGATTTTCATCGGTAGGGCAAATTATACCTTCTACGTTTAGATTTTTTGAAATTTATTTTATTATCCCCAGCCAGTCGCCGAGCAAGAACTGGAATCTACCAATCAATAAACTGATTCTTGCCATCACTGTATAACCGAATGAGGCGCCAAAGCCAAGCATAATAAAAATTATTCCAAGATTTGCAATCGGTTTGATTATTCCCTTTCTTTCCTTTGAGAAGAAGAAGAATATTAGTGTAGCCACCACACCAATCAAGATTATAACTGCCCATAATCCACTGTCCCAGTGTGAAAATACATCTCTGGTAAGCATCGTTCCTTGGATCTGTTTTATCACATCTGCCTGTAATGCAGCAGGGATTGCTACCCCTGAGCCCCAGCCCAGTAAAAAGGCAATAGGTATTCGGACCATCCAGGAGATCTGTGGAATGAACCTTGTTATATATAGAATTCCAAGAATCAATGGTATGATATATAAAAATTGTCCTTCTTTGAACAGTGGCACTATCAAGTTTGGATATACCACATTGTGATAGGAAAGGGCAATAAAATAGCCAGCCGATGTCCCGACAAAAAGGTGTTCCGCAAATCGATAGAAAGGATTATCCTTGAATATGAATGAAAATATACAGAGTGTAAGAAGGGATGAGACCCAGACTAAAATATCTGGTGAAAGGTTCATTTTTTCCTCCTTATTAGGAAATAACCGACATTACCGACTATGATAAATAACATTATAAAGAAATGGCCCAGGGATTGGGCATCCATTGCCTTTGTGGCATTCCTGCTTGTCAATTGATATCCTCTTTTTGCCAGGGCAGTTTCATACTCGGCAGCACCTTTCATTCCAGCGAAGACACCGACGAGTTGACCGCTATTTAGATATGGATAGGTATCTGCTGCAGACACTGCAGTTACACCGGTACCAAGTTTAAATCCAAACTTTGCCTGTCCGTATAATAACCAGGTTCTATATCCAGGGTCCCCTGCAGAAAAACTTATGACCAAACTTATGTCATTGTAATTTTTAATATTGGCAGTTAAAGGGAGTGAATCAAGCGTTGTATTATAATAATCAGCAGGGAAGACATTTTTAAAATTATCGCCAAGTCCCAGGACTACCGCAGCTGCACCTGCCTTGTATCCGAGAAATACATAATCTTCACCATATTTTTTGTTATATGCCGTTGGAACTTTTCTCAATACCATTTCAGCCATACCGGCACCCTGTGGCCACAGGGCAAGGACGAGGACTTTTAGATTTTTGTTAAAGCAGTGATTCAAAGTCGCTTCCAGCATTGGATATAATTCAGGCATTGATTGAGGGTCAAAATCACAGGAAATCAAGATTGGTTTGGAATCAGGTGGCAACGATTCTATCGCATCTACGAGTTTTTGTGTCTGGGGCATCACATTGATTGCCATTCCAATTGGAACGATGAGCGGGATGATGATTGCGAGGGCGATTACAACATAAATTATCTGTCGTGGAATTTTGGTTATCCTTTCTGCAAAATTCATTGTTTACCTCCACCACCAAGCCAGGAACGTTCAATTCCGAGGATTATTTTCAATGCGGTTGATACCACACCCAGGGCAACACCAAACATAATACCCCTTTTTGCTGCCATATTAGGGACTTTCAATAGCCATTCTGCAAATTCAGAAAGTTTTGGATGGATAAAATAACCAAAAGGCACAAAGCCGAGCATTACCACAAATGCAGCAATCAGAAGCAGGGTTGCCTCAGTAGTTCTCGCCCTGAATGCGCGGTATGCAGCAGATGCCATATAGAATGCCAGGATTGCAAACATACTTGCACCAAGAGGGAGTATGACATTTGAGTATATTGTCATAAATACAGTCCCGCTCTTTATACCACCGAATAAACCAATTATTGCCATTAGCCCGAGGCTTATGAGTGTAACGATGCTGAAGGGCCAGCCTTCATTTTTTCTTCTAACACGGTCCGTATGATGGTCAATAAGACTGCCAATACCCAGGATGATACTGAATGCAGAGACGACAATGACCCAGCGATTGATATGTTCATTTGCCTGGATACTAACTGGATGTCCAATAAAAAATTGGACGATCATTATTACACCCATTAACATACAGATAAATAATGGTATTTTTTTCTTCATAGAACCCCCATATTAGAAAAACACAGTATCATTCCTTTGTGATTTACAGAAAACACAGTATCGTGTCAACAGCATGAGACTTTCGGTTTTACCTTCGATTTGCAAAGGCGTTTTCTGCAAAGTAAGTGATACTGCGAATGGAATGATACTGCAAGAGCAGTGATAATGCATTTTATTTATCCAATATTGAATAATGAAACGACCTTATCCCAGCCTAAAAGTGCAAGCACTGAACTGAGTAACAACAATGCAAGAATGATCATTTTACCCCAATCCTGCCCCTTTAGCGAACCTAAGAGTAGTGGTTCGCGGGAGAGGTAGGCACTGGCAGCATATAATTCTTCACCGATAAGGGTATAATCACAGGCAACGATAAAGAATGGGAGTTGGAAAATAGAATCTGTTCCAGCAATCTGGATTGCACCGGTTGTGGCACCGGTTTCAGCAAGAACGAGTGATTCAGCCCAGAAGTAACCTATGAAGAGGTTTGTGGCTGGTTTATCACGCACCATCGTCCCGCAGACTGCCGAGGTATAACCGAATTGGTCCTGGGTCAAAAAGTATACACTGTCTGGATTAAAGGCATCTGGTCTTCCTGCATCAGTATATGCTTCTTTTACTACTTCCCTTGCTACAGTATAGACCACCGGGTCGCGATTGGGAACAAGAAGAGTCGTATTATATTCTGCAGTCTTTTTTGCAACCTGTGATAGTATGTTCATTGAGGCGATGGTGGATATAACATCAATGGTTGCAAGTCCCGGCACATAGAGGATTGGTTTACCCATTTCTGTGGCCCTTCCTACTGCTTCATCAACTGCCTCAAGGCCGCTGATTTTTCTTATAAATAATTGTTTTCCTTTTCGGGCGTGGTAGATGAACCATAAAAGGAGTGCACCATATATTATCAAAGCAATTAAGACATTTAGTCTTGCAATATTGAAAATCTGCACCCCTGTTGTTTGAGTGCCACTACCGGCGAACAAAGGCAAAATAATTTGCATAACACCCCCTTAAGATACTTAAACCTTTAAACGACAGATAAAAATAAAACTCCCCGAATTTGTTCATTTGTTTCACAACGACAAACCTGATATGCTATTTTAACCTCTATTTTGTTGATACCGTCCTCAAAGTCAAATAACTTATTAATAGCGATGCTACAACCGAGCCAATTTCAACATAATCCTGCCAGAATTTAAAGATTTGTCTCGGCACCATTATTCTGTCTCCTTCCACAATAATCGGGTCTTTTTTGACCGGAATCTTTTTGTTGCCCCTTAAAACATATGCGCTTGACATACTTGCTTCGGCAAGCGGACCTCCAGCAAGACCAATGTAGTCACTGGCTTTTAAATTTGGTTGGAAAGGAAAGGCACCGGGATTGACGACCTGACCTTGAACATAAACAACCGCATTGATTGATGGTATTACCAGGATATCCCCATCCTGCATTGTAATATTTGATTCGCCTTCTGGATTTACAAGTGCTTCGTGGAGTTTGATTGTAATTTTTTTATCACCCCTTTGAATGTAAGCGTTTTTTAAATCTGCCCAGGGAGTGACACCGCCTGCCTTGCTGATTAAATCTGAAATCTTTTCATCAGGATTTAATTCATAAAGTCCTTCACTTGATCTTTCCATTGCTGCGGTCAATTGTGAGACTTTTAGTTCGTAGCCCATTTTACCAAATACAGCACCCTTGACAATCACTGATTTTTGCATTCTGGGAACGTAAATTATATCTCCATCCTGAACATAGGGATTATTTTCGGTAATTCCGAATCTCTCAAATTTTTCAAGATTTACAGTTTTATATGATTGGTTCTTTCTTCTCAATTCAATCTTTGTCCTCGACCCAATAGCCGTTGTCCCACCTGCCCTTTTGATTATTTCTGAAACCCGATCAACCGGATATGCGAATATACTTCCGGGGTTTCTGATTTCACCCGCAACATAGACATAAAATGTTCTCATACCAAGGAGGGTTAAATCCACATTTATATTCCGATAGTATCTGGCAAATATTCGTGATAGTGAATCGCGGGCTGCTTTTAAACTGAGTCCGTAAACGGGAGTTGTTGTCACCACATCATATTGTGGGATATAAATTCCCTGCGTGGTAGGCAAAGAGGCAACGGGCATATTTATGGTGATTTTGCCTTCGTATGTTATTCCAGTTTTATATGAATAATTTGTCGCTCCGGTGATTGTTACGAGTAATGAATCACCTGGCATAAGGATGTATTCTTCAGAGACGATTGGTTTATCCAATCCAAAGGTAGTAATTTGGTTATTTGACTGTGCGAATATGAAAATGAAAGAGCAGAATAATAATATTAATATCAAACTGAATTTAAGTCTTCGCATATGCAATTATATTTAAATTATGAATGAAGTCAACAGTTGACAGTGTAAAGATTTTAGGTATAATCAAATATTGAGAATTGGGGTTATGTTCGGGATTGCTATCTTATTAAGCGATTTTATTAATTTGCTAATGCTAAACCGAATTCATAACCTTCAACCTATGTTGCAGTTTATTAAAGAGGAGGTTTTAAATGGCTGAGGAAAAAAAGAATATTATGGATGAAATTGCAGAGGCAAATAGGTCAGTTGTTACCGGTATTGATGAGAAGGATATTAAACACTGGATTAATATTTCAATTATGGGAAGGAAATACCGTGTGCCTGCAGGATTGACAATTATGCAGGCAATGGAATTTGCGGGATACAGGTTTATTCGTTCCTGCGGTTGCCGTGCAGGATTCTGTGGTGCCTGCACCACTGTGTACAGGATTGAAGGTGATTATAGATTGAAGACAGCACTTGCCTGCCAGACCCGGGCTGAGGAGGGAATGTATCTTGTCCAAATTCCTTTTACACCCGCACAGAGGGCAAATTATGATATAAACCAGTTAAGACCAGGCATAGAAGCATTTTTAAAGGTCTATCCTGAGATATTGAAATGTCTTGGTTGTAATACCTGTACAAAGGCATGTCCTCAGGATATTGATGTGATGGAATATATTGCTTGTGGTAAAAGGGGAGATGTTGAAAAGATGGCTGAGATTTCATTTGATTGTATTCAATGCGGATTATGTTCAATAAGGTGCCCGGCTGAACTTGCCCAATACAATTACGCCCAACTGGGTAGAAGATTATTCGGCAAATATGGTATGTCAATTCCTGAACATCTCAAAAAAAGATTGGAAGAATTGAAGCAGAAGAAATATGAAGCAGAATTGAAGCAGTTGATGAGTGCACCAATTGAAGAATTAAGAAAGATTTATACTTCTCGGGATATAGAGAAGGAATAGGAGGATTAAAATGGCAGAATTAAAATTTATTGATGGTTATCCTGAAGATATGCGAAAATTGATTGATGTGGTAAACAAAACAAGACCACAGCGAAAGAATTATACACCCAAAGCAATGTCTATGGCAGAGAGGGAAGAGATTTTGAAATTATGTCATCCTGACTATGCACCGGGTGGAAAGAGACAAATATTGTTTGGACCTAACGCCGGAGACCTTGCACCGAATGAGGTGGTAGATTTGTTAGAAGCAAATCCTTTGATTGAACCTGATTCATTCACTATTTCTAATCCTGATTATAGCGTTGATCTTTTGATTATTGGCGGTGGTTTGGCAGGTACATCAGCCGCTTTGCTTGCCAATGATAATGGGGTAAAGGCAGAAAATATTCTTCTGGTAAACAAACTACGCCACGGTGATTCAAACTCAATGATGGCAGAGGGCGGAACCCAGGCTGCGGATAGAGAGAATGATTCTCCTTTATTGCATTATATCGATACAATCGGCGGCGGACATTTCGCCAATAAGCCCGAGGTTGTTGAAGCACTGGTTAATGATGCGCCTTTTGTAATGGAATGGCTATGCAGTCTTGGTGCGATGCTTGATAGAAATCCTGATGGCAGTTTTGTAGAGAAGGCATTTGGTGGCGGTTCGAGATTGAGAATGCACGCCTGTAGGGATTACACAGGACTTGAAGAATTACGCGTTTTGAGAGATGAATTCAGATGCCGGCAGATACCCTATCTTGAGTTTTACCCGGTTATTGAATTTTTGACTGATGGAGACCGTGTAACAGGTGCGATTCTCTATAATCTTGAGACTGGAGAGTACAAGATTGTCCAGGCGAAGGCGATAATTCTTGCAACCGGTGGTTTTGGAAGATTGCATATAAGGGGATTCCCTACAACCAATCATTACGGGGCAACCGCAGATGGGATTGTACTTGCCTATCGCGCCGGTGCGAAACTAAGAGATACCGATACAGTCCAGTATCATCCTACAGGTGCAGCATATCCGCAGCAAATAGTAGGATTATTATTAACAGAAAAACTTAGAGGAATGGGTGCACAGCCGGTAAATATTGATGGTGAGGCATTTGTATTTCCGCTTGAACCAAGGGATGTTGAGGCGTCTGCATTTATTAAGGAATGTTATGTAAAGGGCAAGGGCATTGTTACACCAACAGGTATGCGTGGTATCTGGCTTGATACTCCATTGATTGATATAAAGAACGGTCCAGGGACGATTGAAAAGGCATTTCCGGGTATGCTTAGACTTTACAAAAGATTTGATATAGATATAAGAAAAGATCCTGTGCTTGTATTTCCCACCCTTCATTATCAGAACGGTGGTGTTGAAACAGACCCTTGGGGTAGAACTAATTTAGATGGCTTATGGGTAGCAGGTGAAGTCTCTGGTGGGGTACACGGCAAGAACAGATTGATGGGAAATTCAACACTTGATTGTCTGGTATTTGGAAGAAGAGCAGGAATGTCAACTGCTGACTATTTAAAGAAAAACCCGAGTTTCGGTAAACTAACACTTGAACACATAAAAAAATATAAAAAGATGATGTTGGATGCCGGTATAAGGACAACAAGAAAAGCCCCGATATTGTTCCCTGATTATCGCGGCAAGGCGGTTCTGGCAAGGAAGATAGATATCTTTTAGAGAGGATTTAGTAAGAAAAATGAATTTTTCGCATAAAAGGTACATAGTTCCAATAATGACTGCCCGATATTTTTGGTGAATTATTAAGTATTAGATATTCAGGGGTGTTTCCTTGAAAACCATTGCTATACAACAAATCTTCTCTTAAGGCAGAAATCATTTTTATAGCGCCTGTACTGAATGAAAAATTTCATTACCATTGTATTGGAATTTTTCAAATTCCAATACAATTAAATGGGCATCGGTTTAAAAGAACATCAATAGTTTTTTTACTTGCTACTTTTTTCTATTTACTTAAAATTTTTATGGGAATATACCCCGATACTTGTAGACCTCAGCAACCCTTGTAAGTGCCACGATATAAGCAGCAATTCTTAATGATGTCTTCATTTTTATAGATGTTTTCCACACTTCATTGAAAGTTCTTACCAATTTATTTTCTAATCGTTCATTTACTTCTTTTTCTTCCCAGTATAAACCCGATAATGCCTGAACCCACTCAAAATGACTTACGATAACACCGCCCGAATTTGCTAAGATATCAGGCACTATATATATCCCTTTTTTCTCAAGGATTTCGTCTGCCTCAGGCGTCGTTGGGCCATTTGCTCCTTCTATTATTGCTTTAACCTTGATTTTGTCAGCATTGTCCTCACGAATTTGGTTTTCAAGTGCAGCAGGTATTAATATATCAGCCTCCTGATATAAAACTTCTTCCCTTGGTACTTTTTTTCCTTTTTGATATGGTTCAAGTAATTTATGTTTTTCTACACATTCCATCAATTCTATTACATTAAGACCGGCCGGGTCGATAATACCGGTTGATGAATCGGATACGGCGATGATTTTGGCGCCTTCCTGGGATAGAAAATAAGCTGCATAACTACCTACATTGCCGAATCCCTGGACAATGGCCTTTGCTCCCTTTAAAGATTTTCCAAGCTTACTAAACAATTCGCGCGTGTTGATAAAAACACCTCGGCCTGTCGCTTCTTTTCTACCTTTGGAACCACCCAGCACCTCGGGCTTGCCGGTAACAACTGCGGGTTCAGTATGACCGGTCATCATACTGAATGTATCCATCATTCATGCCATGGTCTTTGAAGTTGTAAAGACGTCTGGTACAGGAATGTTAATCTGTAATCCAAGAATGGGCATTATCTCCGCAGTATATCTTCGGGTTATCCGTTCCAGTTCTTTCTTGGACAATTTCATCGGATCGCAGATAACGCCAACTTTTGCACCGCCATCAGGTAAATCCACAAGTGCACAATTCCAGGTCATCCAGGCTGCAAAAGCAATAACTTCGTCACCTTTGCTGCCCTTTCTACCTGTTTTCTTGCCATTTCTGCGACTGAAAATTTTTTCATATTACCACCTTTATATTCCTCACTCTTGCCTCTCCCCGCAGAAACGGGGAGAGGATTGAAGTGAATGGTGTATCTTTTTTCGATTTAGGTTATTTGGAACCATTTAGGAATTTAGTATTTTCTTAACTCCCTCTTTATTCACTTCAGTTACATAAGGAATCCCAGATATCTCTGCTGCTTCTTTTGTTAATGCGGCAATATCATCCCTGGTGATATAATCAAGGGCAAACTTTCTGTTTCCACACATCAATTGTCTTAATCCCTGGGCGAGCCTTTCAATATATGTATAAACACCAATGGCACCTGTAGAAAGTTTGTCAAAATCCTTCCCAAGTTCTCTTTTTAGTGCAGTAGCAGTAGCGAATATCTCTTCTTTTTGATTGTCAAATCTTTCCACGAAAACCGGGATTTTTTCTTCTTCAATCTTTTTCCCGATTGTCTTACCAACTATTGTTGCGCGGACGATGGACCGCACGATACCAACGAGTTTTACATAGGGAACACCGAGTGCTAATGCTTTAAATATCTGGTCTTCAAATGCGATTCCACCGGTAAAGGCAATCGCAGGAACATACTCACCATTTTTTGCAAGTTTATCGGCATAGAAGTAGGTTAAAGAATGTAATTCAACCGGTGGCACTCCCCATTCATTCATCATATGCCAGGGGTTCATTCCGGTTACGCCACCGCACCATCTGCGGTCAGAAGGTCAATCTTGGCAATTGATGAATATTTTATTGCTTTTGCCAGATCTGCTGGTCGGTATGCACCGGTTTTTAAGAATACATATTTTGCACCTGCCTTTCGTAATTCTTCAACCCTTTTTACAAAAGAATCGAGTTCAACCATCCCAATCTTTTAACTTCGCCACCAATATCTTTAGCATCCTGCTCCCATTTTAGTTCTACAGCCTCAACTCCAAGTTTTTCAATGGCATATTTTTGTACCCTGAGTCGTGTACCCTCAACATTTGTCTGCACTACAAGTGTGCCATAGCCATCGCGATACCATTGTTTATAATCTTTAACCCGATATTCAAGGTCCGGTGCTCTTATCACACGGCCATTTTTAATCTCGATTTCCATATCCATTGCCGCAACATTTTAACCAATGGTCATTATTATCCCAGAAAATGCGGCGCCGATGGCAACGACATCCCAGTTATTCTTCGCTACATTTGTGGAACCAAGGCTTGGCACTACCGCAGGAAATCTTACCTTTATACCTTTATCATGCTCAATTCTCTGCTCAAGGTTGACATTAGGGAAGATTGCTTTTACAACCATCAACGCAGGTTACACACATACCACTGAGGTGCACAATTGAGTCCTCAGTTCTATTCTTTGTTAATGTTGCAGCTGATGCATTTATTCTTGATAAAGAACCTATATTTTCCACCTCTATGCGGCCCCGATTGCGCAGGACAATCAATCTCTAAAGTCTGAAAAAGCCTATATCGCTCATGTTGGGAATTGGTATAGCCTCCGCTGGAGGTGTGTACAAAAGTTTTTTTGCTGGTCTTCCTTTTATCAGGTGCTCTTCAACTAAGTAAAGTACATCCTCTTTCTTTGGTTTTTGATAGAAAATGACATCGGGTTGGACAACAACAATTGGACCTCTCTCGCAAAAACCATTACAACCTGTCAAAATCACCGCAATCTCATCTGCAATTTTCTTTTATTTATTTCATAAGAGCCTCCTGCAACACAACCGGTTCCCGCACAGACCAGAAGATGCATTCTATAGGTTTTCAAGAAAAGCCCCTTCTTTTAAAGATGGTATATTGGTTAGGGTTGGGAATCTGGATTTTAACATTTAAATCTATGAGCATTTTAACCTAAAGCCAATAATATCCATGTCAATGAGTCGTTTCACATCCTACTGCAAGGGCATATTCAGTAACGATATTACCTTTCAGCACATGCTCAGCAAATATTTTTTTAATCTTTTCCGGGGTAAGGTCAACATATTTAACAGGCGGTTTGTCAACAAGTTCAACCGTTGCCATTGGTTCCCTGCTGCAAAGCCCTGCACAGCCGGAAGTTGTTACAATAACATCGGTCACCTTTTTCTTTTCTATCTCTGACATAAGGGTTGTTAGAATATCACGGGCTCCAGCCGCGATACCACAGGTTCCCATATGAACCGTTATTCGTGCCCGCGCCTTACTTTCTCTTAAAATTCTCGTCTTAGCAACCTTTTCTCTTATTTTTTCAAGGTCGCCGAGTTTGAGTTTTTTCATATTTCATCTCCTTTCATTTTACTGTTTCTGCAATTATTAATATCACTAATCATATTTTTTCTGCATTTTTAAATTCCTTTTTTATTTTATGCCTTAAAAATTTAATTACCTCAGGATTGTTAATGGGAACGTCATCCAGTGATTCTTTTATTTCCTTTGTATCAATTCTGAAACATCTTTTATTCTTACAATGTTCATATAAAAAATCGATCTCGTTCCCGCTGGTTCCAATCAGTGCCATGATGGTATCGCATATATTGCCCATAGTTTTTCTCTCAATATGGTTATAGGCCATAACTGCTTCCACTATGGTGCCTTTCCCTTTTTTTGATTTTATCACAATCTTTCCTTCCACTTTTTTAACGGACTGGCAAAGAGGGATAATTCTAATATTCGTCGCCTGGCAGCTATTGAGTTTTCAACTATATCAAGAACATGAAGCGACAAATCCTGCATAACTGGACCCTATAAGTTAACCCATAAATTCCGAACACCAAAATGCCAACAATAGGTAAATCTCAAAGTCCAGACACTGATAAAAAATTTGTTAGATTGAGATTTGGGATATAGGATTTGAGGTTTATTCATATGATATTTCCCTTCTATTCTTTTTATGTAGTGCTATTTTTAGTTCGTTTATCGTCGGTTCGGCAAGTAAAAATTTTGTGGTCGCTTTTCCTATATCTTCAAGAAAATGGGCATCGGAACTATGGATTAACGGAAATTTTTCTATCCCGGAAAATCGTTGGATTGCATTCTCAATCTTGATGTTTGGCGAGATTTCTAAAACATCCAACTTTAAATCTTCAGGTATAAATCCTAATTGCCCGCTTAAACTATATGCCTCCCGGTCAATGTGTGAAGCAATTGCTACACCATTTAATTTATGAATTTGTTCAACAATTTTCTGGATTGATAAATTAAATGCACCAATCAGCAATTGCTCATTATACCCTTCAACCTCATCAGATTCATTCGCAATAATCTGCTCACCGAAAGTTTGAGGATTATTTTTTTCTTTGGACAATGCTTTGTAAACAAGTTCCTGCATTTTAAGAACATCTTTTAGTTCTTCAAAAATCCCGATGATATGTACCTCTTCTTTAGTGCAGATCCCCATACCGGGAATAACGGTTACTGCATGGGTCAATGCAGCGGAATTTATTGCTGCCGAGACATTCTCGGCTGAATTGTGGTCGCAGATTCCTATGATATCAATTCCCTTTTCTTTTGCCATTTTCACCCCCCGCAAAGGCGAAATCGTTAGGTCTACACAGGGGGAAAGGCAGGTATGTGAGGTCGTCTGATACCATTTCAGCATTTCTTTTCAAATCATCAATTCAGATATCCGAAGTTCAATAGTTATTTGGTTGGGTTTGAGAGGATAGGTTCTTTTGATTAAGTGATTAAAAAAAACAAGCATCCAATCCTAACCTTTAAACAGTTTTTATCTATTTGTTTAGAATTTAGAATTTCGGATTTAGGATTAGAATTCATTTTACTGTTTTCTACTTGCTACTCATTGTAAGTATTCCATACAGTCTTTCGGATATTTCAAATTTGGCATTTGCCATCACATCACTGAGTAGGTCGCTGATATGACCACCGTTCACTACTCGCTCAAGATTTTTTTCAGCACATAATATTTTTAAATTCAATTTTTTTATTGCCTCATTCTTATCTAGATCTATGGGAGGGAATGGTTTTGGCTGAATATTTTGTTCAAACGAGAAAAAATTCTTATCGTACAACTGTTTCACATAATCAATGTCAATACGATTTTTCCCACCAAATTTTCTTATCAACTTCAAGATATGACTTTTAGCAAAGAATCTATTTTCTACAGTCAATGGCCCGCCAATGCAACCATACGGGCAGATTAAGCATTCAAGATATTCAATGTTTTTTATTTTGTCTGCTTCTACATTATTCAGAATTCTTATTGTATCATAAACACCCGATACTGAAACTGAAGCATCCTGTTTAATTCCCCTGATCTCACCATTGGAGATTGCCCAGCTAATACCAATGCCGCTTGCCTGGCTCTGGATTTGAAGGATGAATTTCCGCTCTTTTCTTTTCATCCGGCTCATTATTTGATTATAAATTTCTTTAATAGAAATTGCTCCATCAAGGTATGATTTTTCCATTGTTTTTGGTTTATTTATCGAAACCATCTTTGTTGGGCAGGAAGTGATGTGAAAAAAGCCGATTTCTTGTTCTGAAATTTTATGTTCTTTGGATAATTCTCTTTTTAAATTCTTTGCCGCAATTTCTCTTGACTGTTCCATACGGATTATTAGTAAAATAAGACTGGGAAACAGGCGCTGGATTAAACGAACAACAACCGGCCAGGTTGAAGATATTATTGGTCGGGGGTATTTATTTCTTTCAAGATGCTCTTCAATTGCAATAGATATCATTTCGCAGGCAAGTGCCTCATTATAGAGATAGTCAAAGACGAATCGCAGGATAGGAGTGGGATATTACACGACTCAGCAATTCTTACTGCATCATTATCGGGTTTCTTACTTCTTACAAATATGATCGCCCTGTTTCCTGCAATCTCACAGGTTCTTACGGTCTGATTGTTAGTCAATCTGGTTATCAAAAGACCCGCTGAAAATTGTGTGTGAAGAATATCATTCATAAGATCTGATGCGATTGCATGACCTATTTCATTGTCCAGTGAAACTGAATCAATAATGACTTTTGCCTCAAGAATTTCCTTGATTATGGTGAGATTCATTTGTCTATTATAAATGAAATCTAATAAAAGTCAATAAATCATGCTTGTAACTAAAACAAAAAGGACACGCCTTCGGGCGTGTCCTTTTTTATCTTGGCCGCAATCTAAATCCAGCCCCGCAGTTTCATCGCTTTTACGACACTGTCGATCGCTACCATATAAGCAGCGTTTCGCATATATACATTTTTCTCTTTGGCCATGTTTAAAACTTGATGGAAGGCGTTCGTCATTTTTTCATCAAGTTTTTTCAGAACCTCATCTTTGGACCAGTAGAAATTCATGTTGTTTTGAACACCTTCAAAGTAAGAGCAGATTACACCACCAGCATTGCAAAGGAAATCGGGCACAAGAAATATCTTTTTGCTCTTTATATACTCATCAGCATCAGGTGTGGTCGGACCATTGGCACCTTCGGCAATCATTATAACCTTCGGACTGATTTCTTTTATTGTTTCCTTGGTAAGGACACCTTCAATTGCTGAAGGGATGAGAATATCCACATCCTTTTTCAACCAGGCATCGCTATCTTCAATCTTATAGCCTTTGCTTCTTGCTTTATCATTATCTATTGTGCCGTAAATATCGGTTATGGATTGTAAGAATAACGGATCTATTCCATTTTCTTTTGAAATTGTGTATGATTTTTTGTCATTACGATTCCAGCAGGAAACAGCAAGTACCTTGCCACCGAGTTTAGTAAAACCGATTGCGGCAAACTGTGCAACATTTCCAAAACCCATAATTGAAGCGGTGCATTTATCAGGTGGAATGCCGAGATGTTTGAGTGCCTCTCTGACAGTGTAAATTACACCAAAGCCAGTTGCTTCAGTTCTGCCGAGTGAACCGCCGATAGAAATTGGTTTACCCGTAATCACACCCGGATAGAATTCGCCCCTGATCTTTATGTATTCGTCCATCATCCAGGCCATCATCTGTGGATTGGTTCCCACATCGGGTGCGGGTACATCCATTAGTGGTCCAATATTCTTCCACATTTGATCAATCCAGCCACGACAAAGTCTTTCCTGTTCACCGGGAGATAGTTCGGCAGGGTCAACGACAACTCCTCCCTTGCCACCACCAAGTGGAATGTCTGCTACTGCACATTTCCATGTCATCCACATTGCCAGAGCCCTAACGGTGTCAAGTGTTTCGTTCGCTGCAAAGCGTATGCCCCCTTTAGCAGGTCCGCGAGCATCATTGTGTTGAACCCTGAAACCTTTGAAGACTTTAATATTTCCATCATCCATTCGGATCGGTATATTGAATGCAAATTCTCTCAAAGGCTCTCTCAAAATTGCCCTTACTGAAGCAGAAAGGTTCAGCTGGTCAGCAACTTCGTCAAACTGCTTTTGAGCCATATGATAAGGGTTTATTTTTTGTTCCTTCATTTTCAGCCTCCTGTATGGCTTTTGGTTAAAGACTCAATCACTAAGCGATAATAAATGAAAAGACCTTCTATGAAAAATGCACTTTTAGAATTACTCCTTAAGTTTGATTGATTTTTCTTAATGATTCTATTATATATAAAAATAAAAAAAAATCAATATAAAAGTGACATTCAGTTTAGAATATCATGCTATGGTAATAAAATGGCCTCTTGGATTCTCTCAATATTTTCAATCTTTCTATTTCTCCACGAACATAAGATTCGCTACCCCAGATATGAAGACAGTTTTTGCAGGTGGTAATAATCCGTGGTCCCATTGTTACAATGTCTGTTGTTTTTTCATCCTGATGACCGATTATGGCATAGTTCCATGTTCCGTCCTGGAGTTCAATCACCCCAAGCACACCTTTGCTATTTTTTTCAAAACAGGCAAATATTCTTCCATCATAATATGGACAGCACGCTGCAATATTATCCATTCCATTTATCGTAAGTTTGCTCATCTGGTCAGACATGGGATTTATGATAAAAACACTTTTCTCTTTTACCAGAATAATAGTACCCGAATATTGATTTACATTTATCTGCTCTGTTGCAAATCTTTCATCTTTGTATATCTTCACAACACCCTCTCTAAGATTCCATACTCTAAGTTCACCGTTCAGGTCGGCTGAGACAATTTTCCCACCCTTTGCAATCAAAATACCAACCACACGATTATTATGTCCATTCAAGATCTTTGTCTTTTTTGAATCCATATTCCAGAGTGTTATTATTCCATTCTGATGTCCTGTAACAATTGTATTTTGATGATCAGATGCGATAACTGACATGGGAGGAGAATCGTTTCTGATGGTTAGCAATTTGTTCTTATTGAAATCTACAGCATAAATACAGGATTTTACATCCATTGTGCAAATCAAATCATTGTGGATGCAAAGACCAGAAATGTTCTTTTCTTGAATCTCAGTAGAGTGGTTTTGATTATTGATGCCGGTTAAGAGTCCGACTATTCCGGATTTACCAGTATAAGCAATTACACCGGGGCTGAAAAACGATATTCGTTGGGGTGATGATTTGTTGAATTCAATCGTCTGTAATAGATTAGGTTCATTAATGATATTATCATTAAGTGTTCTCAAAAAATGTTCTGTTTGAATTTCAATAGAATGTTCCTCGATATGTATGTTATCGCCTGCGTCCATCATAATTTTCTCTGTTCCCTCGGTCACTTTACCTTCTTCAGTCAATAATTCTTTTCTTTCTTTTTCAAATCGTCCAATGCGAATGTAATCAGCCCATGAACCGACTTTTCTTCTGCTGAATATCTCTTTGATTTCTTCATTGCTTAAGCGTGAACCGATTGAATTGTCAAGATTATATACAAAAACATCCCCATTACGATAAAATTCGGTCTCTTCTATTGCCGGATTTTCGACAAATCTAAGGCAGTCCCTAACTCGTTCTAAAATTCCTTCTCTTGTCTCAAGGTTAATTCTTCTTGTAGAATAGGTGGTGCGAAAATTTACTATACAGTCAAGAGAATTATTTAAATAAAATGCCTTTAAAACCTGATAAAAATAAATATCATCCAGCCAGCCATCAAGTATTATCAACTTTTTATGGGTGTTTTGTTTTATCAAATTAACAAATGCCTCAGAAGGTGTGATTTTTCTTTCATCCATCGTTTCTATAGTATAGTATTGCGGGTCAAGAAAACCTTTCACCAATTCGGGGTCAATGATTTTGCTGAAAATTGTTCGGTGGGCAGGATTATCCCTCATCAGATAAAGAATATCGTCTTTTGCTATATCGCCAAATCCATCTTTGATTGCCTCGCAGAAATAAGTTTTACCGGTTCCCGAATCACCGGTGACTGCCATAATAACTGGTTGTTTAAGACTCATCAGATGATAAATGGTTTCAGAAAGTTCATAAAGTCCGATACTACTCGGTTTAAGTGAAAGGATTGGCGTCGCTGGAATATTTCGTAGATTCAGTCGTTCGATAATTTCATAGAAGTTGATTTTTTTTAGACTATACAGGGCTTCTTCAAAAATTTTTTTATCTCTTTCGTTAAGAAATTCTATAAGAGTTGTGAGGATTTCCACTTCCAGAGTTCCTTCAATATTTTTTTCTTCTTCTCCAATCATACCTAGAGCCCAGGCAAGGGCAATCTTTACCGAATTGTCTTTGTGATTTCTCAATTTTATCATTCCATCTATTGCACTCCTTCCCTCCATACCCAATTTTCCCAAAGCCCATAGAACTTCGCCTTTGATCTCATAAAGAGATTGTTTATACTTGGAAGATGAAATTTCAATGTATTCGGGCATATCCAGAATTTCTTTCAGTCTTTTTAACATTCCTTTATATCTGACATTGCCGAGGGCATAGATTATAGCCGAAAGGAGGTTAACATTTTCAATTTTTGTCTTGTTGAGAATGTCAAACAGGGTTCGGGCGCATCGGGTGTCCTTTAACGCACCGAGTAAAGAAATGATTTCATATTGCTCTCCCAGCGATAATGAAGTATCTTCTTTTAATTTTTTTACCAGGAGACGGACAAGGGCAGCGGGCTCGGTTATTGATGCACCAGTTTCCGGAACAAAATTGATGCTCAAATTTTCGTAAATAAAGGCGGTTTTTGAATTTTCTTTAAGTTTGTCTTTAACGAGATTTTTTTGTTCATTGAACCAGATTTCTTCTGAAACGATTTTAGAGATAATTTTGAAAAGGGGGTTACTTTCATATTCTATAAACAGATGAAAAAAAGATTGAGCTAATTCAGCTTCAAGTAGAGTTGAGAGCTGTTTTTTAAAATCTTCTGCTTTCTGGATAAATTCTTTTTGTCTCTTCTTTTCTTTATAGTCCCATTCTGGTATGTATTTATTGATAATCTGGTTATAAACCTCGTATTCTATTAAAGAATAGAATAGTTCAAAAGTTGCGTTTAATTCGTCACCATTTTTGAATTTTTTTATTAATTTGGAAAAATTCGGGTTTTCTATTATTGGTGCGAAAAACTTTTGAATTTTAATCATTCCGTCTGGTGTTTGCGCTATTGACCAGATACGGAACCAGAATTCACTTGAGATAGTTTCGTTGATAATTTGCGGATTAGTCTGCCATATTCTGTTTTTATCCAAAAAATAAATGTCGTAACAGTCATAATTTTGAAATAGAGTTTTAATATGCTGAAGCAATGTGTCTACAGTTAATGAAGCCAATTTAACATTTGGTTAGATTTTTTAAATCCGTATCCAAGTTTGTTGGTTGGATAATTATTAGCCAGCCTTCATTATATGGGTCAGTTATTAGTTTAGCATAATTTTTGTTCAGATCTTGATTTATTTTTATTACCTTGCCGGAGACCGGAGTCCATACCCGGTATACCTGATTTGCACTTGTATTTATCCTTGCACAGGCCTCTCCCTGATACCTCATTTCACCGGTACCAGGAAGTTCCAACATGGCGATTTCTTTAATCCCTTTTACTAGTCTCTCATGGGCACCGATTCTGATATTGCCATCTTTTTCAATCTTAGCCCAGGAATTATCAGTGATACAATAATAATCTGCAGGCACCGGCATCAGTTCAATCTTTTCCCTTGTATAATTTTCAAGGGCGCGATTCACAAGGCTTCTCAATTCGTCCGGAGTGAATGGTTTCGGTATGTAATCAAATGCACCAAATTTTATTGCTTCAACCGCAGTCTTTATGGAAGGATATCCGGTGACAAGAATGAACTGAACATCCGGGGTTATTGCCTTAACCCTTTTTAATAATTCAATACCCGTTATGTCTGGCATCATCAAATCGGCAACAATTAAATCATAATGGTTCTTGTTATGTTTAACTGTTGCTTCTTCGCCGCTCAAAGCCAGATCAACAATATAATCAAGGTCCTCAAGGGCGCTGGCTATACTTTTGCAAACGGTTATTTCATCATCAACTACTAAAATTTTAAATTTTTTATTCATAAAATACTCCTTTCATAAAATTATCATTCTAATTTAGGTAATTTTATTTTAATT
>CBFGJP010000045.1:0-2244 GCA_965649105.1 Caldifarciminota bacterium | reverse complement strand
TCACTATTTACTTCAAGACTGCCGTTATGCTGCTGGATAATGCCGTAACTTATGGAAAGTCCAAGTCCTGTTCCCTTTGTTTTTTTTGTGGTAAAAAACGGATCAAATATACGGTCTAAATTTTCTTTTGGTATGCCAATACCCGAGTCTTCAATTTCTATTTCTACAAATTTATCACTAACTGAAAATTGGGAACGAATTTTTAAAGTCCCACCGTTTGGCATTGCATCAATAGCATTTAGTAAGATGTTTGTAATTACCTGTTTTATTTTACTTTCATCTGCCATAATTTGAGGTAGATTTTTATCCAGAGAAATCTCTACTTTTATATTATTGGCAAGAAAAACACTTTCAAAAAGAATTAATGTTTTATTAATAATTTCGTTTATCGAAATTAATTTCATTTCCGGGGGTGTCTGCCGTGAAAATTCCAATAGTCCGCTTACAATCTTTGCACAACGCTGGGTTTCATCAATAATCATATCAAGTTTTTCAGTTAATTTAGAATTTTCTTTTATTTTTTCTTTAATTAAATAACTATTGATAAGAATGGCAGTTAGTGGATTATTGATTTCATGGGCGATACCGGCAGCGAGTCTACCAATGGCAGATAACTTTTCATTTTGAACCAATTGTTCCATTGTTTTTTCCAATTCTTTTGTTTTTTCCTGAACTTTTTGTTCAAGACTCCGGGTGAGATTGACATAGCCTTCGGTAGCGTTCTGAAGGGATTCAACCATCTGATTAAATGATTTGATCAATTCTCCAATTTCATCATCGGAGCTGATTGTTGCCCGTGCTGATAGGTCACCTTTTGACACCCTTTCCGTTAGTTGGTATAATTCATTTATCGGTTTTGTTATACGTTTTACAGTGAAAAAAGAGATGATCGCCAGGGCTATAATGCTTAACAGCGCAATGAGAATGAATATTGAAACCACTCGGTTTTTTAAATAAACATAAGGGGCTTCCAGCATACCAACATATAAAATACCGACGATTTTGTTATTTATATCACGGATTGGTTCGTATGCGGTTATGAACCAATCATTTACTACAAACGCCCTGCCAATCCAGGGATTACCGTTTACTAAAACCTTGTCATAAACTTCTTCCGATACCCGCGTGCCGATTGCCCTCTCACCAAAAATATCGCGAACATTAGTGGTTATTCGTAAATCTTTCAAAAATATGGTTGCGGTGCCAATCTCTTTTCCTCGGAATCTTTCATCTTTATAAACAATATCTTTTATTTTATCAACTATTTCAAAATTTCTATTTAGCAACCTGCCGCCGTACACAACACCAATTAGATTATTATTGTCATCAAGGACGGGTGCGCCTGCAATGATGAGCAATCCCGATGTTTCAAGTGTATCGCTGCGGGGTTTCGCTTTGGGTGTTGGCAGTATTTTGATTTTTACACGTTGGGCAAGTTTTTCACTTTCTTTTCTCAGTTCTTCTTCAAATATTATCATTATCCCATAAATATTTTCTTTTTCTTTCAGGACTCTTTTTAATATTTCATTTTCAGAAAAATCGTTATAATATTCTGGATTTTCGGCCCGAATGATTACCCGTCCGGTGTTATCGGTAATATTTAATATATCAAAATTTTCATCTTCTTTAACCTTTTGCAGTTCTTTTAATAAAAACAAGCGATTTTTTTTAATTAATGCATCTTTTACAAAATATCTGCTTGCCGTTAAACGGACAATGTTTTTTATAGTCCTTCCTTCTTCCTCAAGTACTTCCCTTGCAGTATTAAGGTCGAGTTTAACCTTTTCCTGTCCCTGTGCTACGATTGTATTTCCAATTATCTGGATACCGGTAAAAGTTGAGAGAAAGATACCAATTATTATCACCGTTGAGAAACTCAAGATTAACTTTGTTTGCAATGGGAAGAACTTGCGTTTCATCGTGGCTAATTATACAGAAATTTAGTTGATAGTCAATATACTTTTTATTGACATTAATTACAAATTTTATATAATTATGGTATCTATAATCGAACTGCCTTTCTTCGGGTCAGTTATGGAGGAAATCTGTAACTGACAAAGGCGGTAGCCTGTGCAAATTTAAATCGCTAAATGCCAAAATGCCTAAATACCTAAACGTCTGAGCAACAAAAATATTCAGGATGTTGATTTAATCTTCTGGGGGAAATAGTACCCCAAAGGTCTTGATTTTTCAAGAGTTTTTCTGAAGTTTTTGTCCTAAAATTGTCCATTTCAGACTTTTTCA
>CBFGJP010000044.1:19615-21789 GCA_965649105.1 Caldifarciminota bacterium | reverse complement strand
TTTTTATAAAATCCTTTAAGGTATTGATTTTGCCAGGTTGTAGTAAATCACGACTATGCTTGATTATCAATTGAGTTGCGGATTCAAAATTCTTTTCATTGATAGCTGTCTGATTTCTTCTACTATATTCATAATAATGGAAATATACTGAAAAATTCTATCGTGTCAAGATACATTACCCTTGCTGGGTAGTGTCAAAAATGTTCTGTAAATTTTATTACAATGTCTACATGATAACGGTGCTCCTTCCACTTCTTATTGTATTTGACAAACAGGGCATATATAATTCTGTCGCCACTTTGCACATTACTAAATGTGCACATCGGCCTGGTCCGTTTTCGCAACTCCCGGAATATTCGCTCAATGGCATTGGTCGTTCTTAGCTTTGACCACAATTTCTTATCCTCATCAAAGAAGGCTAATAGTTCCTCTAAATCCTCTTCTAAACAGATAACCGCCTTAGGCACTACTTTAGCCCATTTCTGCTTCCAAACCTTAAAAGATTTGATCGCCTCAGTTTTGTTTTTAGCTAAATAAATCTTACGCGCACCTTTCAAACAATCCTCACGATACCGCGCAGGCAATCTATGGGCAACATTACGCAACTTATGGACCCAACACCGCTGCCGCTTCACATGCGGATAAACCATATCCAATGCCGCCTTTAAACCCTTACCACCATCAACAATAATCATCCGCAACCGCTCACCAGTTAACCCCCGGCGATATAAATCCCTCAAAAATACCTCCCAATCACTCTCACTCTTACTCACCCGAAAATCAATCAGCTCACGCGTCCCATCAAACTTTATCCCATAGGCCACTAAAGCTTCTTCCGCACTACTTTCCCGCAACTTTTAACCTTTATCGCTATTGTATCAAAAGATCTGAAATTCCCCCGAACGCGTTCGCGGAACCTTAAGATCCCGAATCACTCCAAACGCCCTTCCTAAATCACGATAATAATAACCATTCCGATAATCAACCCGTTCATCCTTCCGCTCATAATCCTTCACCTTTAAATACCCGCTAACCTCAGCTTTCATCACATTCTCTAATAAATTCTTTAATCCCTTTAAGGCATAATCCATAATACCCTCATCAATCTTATCATAAAATAGGGTATTGACTTCACTAAAAATTTGAGTAAGATCCTTTTTGGTGTAATTAAATGGATTATTCATAGGTGTATCCTCCTTTCAAGGTTAAATAATCCATTTTAATTTTAACCATACGGAAATTATTCCTTGCTCTGTTGAATAATTGTTTTTTGCTAAAATGTGGGAGCGGCTTCCCAAACGTGACGGTCTGGTCTTTGCAATTGCACGCCGGGGAAAATATTACTCAGATTCGTGTTTCATTTTTTATGGACTGTATTCTTCATTTGCCGAATGATAGACGCCGAATTTACTAATACCGCCTATTGCATAGATTTTATCATTCACTACACCGATTGCCAGTGCCCGCCTGGGAGTTGGCATGGCAGGTTTTGTGGTCCAGGTATCTGAATTCGGGTTATACTCTTCGTTATTAGAGAGAAAGTTTGCACCGTCAAACCCACCAATCGCATAGAATCTGTCGCCAATAACGCCAACCGCAAGACCTCCCCTCTTCGTCGGCATATCTGATTTACTGATCCAGGAATTTGAAGCAGGGTCATAGACCTCAACTACTGAAAGATAACCACTTTCATTGACACCACCAATAACATAGATTTTACCATTTACTACACCAATTCCGACCCACGCCCTTAAAGTAGGCATAGGTTCTCTTGTAAACCATTGGTTCAGAGATGGGTCATACATTTCGTTTGTTGCGTGATAATTTCCATTTGAATAACCACCAATTGCATAGATTTTATTATCAACAACCGCAATCCCGAGGCATTCTCTGGGATAGGACATAGGTGCCTTTGTCGTCCAGGTTTCGGACTGGGGGTCATACATCTCGTTTGTTGAAAGGGCACCGCCGTTCTCACCACCGATGACATAAATCTTGCCATTTACTACTGCCACACCAACACCATACCTTGGTGTCGGCATTGGTCTTTTTGAGGTCCAGGAATCACTCGCTGGGTCATATTCTTCATTTTTATCACAATAATAGGTATATTTACTGTATCCCCCTACCGCATATATTTTGCCATTGACCACACCTATTCCAAGTCCGTCCCT
>CBFGJP010000044.1:0-19515 GCA_965649105.1 Caldifarciminota bacterium | reverse complement strand
GTCATATTCTTCATTTTTATCACAATAATAGGTATATTTACTGTATCCCCCTACCGCATATATTTTGCCATTGACCACACCTATTCCAAGTCCGTCCCTTTCTGTCGGCATCGCTGCCTTTTTCACCCATGGACCTCCAATTCCTGTGATTACGATTTGGGCAGGATTAGACCAGCCAGAGGTATCGCCGTTTATATCCTTTGCCTGTGCTTTCACTAAATATATGTCAGGTGTTGCCCAGGCATGGCTTGCATATGCAGTTTCTCCAGATGCAACAAAACTGCTCCATTCTGAGATTATACCATCACCCCAGTTAAATCTGATAGAAACGCTGTCTTCGTCAATGTCGGTTGTGCTTGAAGCAAAATTATAAGATGAATCAACCACCCCACTTTCCGGTCCTGAAGGGGTAACGGGTGTTCCTGGACTATTATTTTTGCTACCACAATCAGTCATCAACTTCAGCAGTAAAAAGATAATGAAAAACATATATCTTTTAGAAATCCTTACCATTTTACCTCCTGACAAATTATAATAATTTTTGTGAAAAATTTGTGAAATTTTTGGAATGAAAAACTGTTTGGGATAAGGTAGCATGAAAAGATTTGTTCCCCCCACTTTGATGGTAAGATTGTCTATTGGCTTTTTCTCTCACATACCCTGCGAAAGTGGTATCCTTGGATTGATATTGTTACCGCAGTAGGAAACAAAATCGGCCTCTTGAACAAAGTCCAGAAAAACAATCGCCAGAAATACAATCTCTCCTTACCTACAATACCAAGAAACCATACAGACCTGAAAAATGCCTTCAGATGAATAAAACGGAAATAAACCGGTCTCAGCCTCGGTGGATTGAAATCTTTTAGAAATTTCTTTGCCCGTTCATAATACTGTGCTGGTGAATAAATAGAGGCGAGCACATTTTTATAGCCATTGATAAGTGTCTTATAGTCCATTCTGGGAACAAAATTTATTGAAAAATCAGTATTGTCACCGCTTGTTTCTTTTAGCAACCTGCCTTCCGATTTTAGTCTTTGAAATAGTTTCGAACCCCTACCCGCATTGAGCAAACCCACCATTGCGGTACTAATACCGGTATTCTGGATAAACTCAGCAAGACGCACAAAGATTGACTCCGGGTCATTATCAAAACCAAGAATAAATCCTGCCTGAACCTCAATACCCTTCCTTTGTATTTTCCTTATGCTTTCAACAAGGTCTCTTCCGATGTTTTCTTTTTTACCACACTCACTCAGACTTGCTTCATTAGGTGTCTCAATACCAACAAAAACAGTCTGAAAACCCGCACTTACCATTAAATCCATTAGTTCCCTATCGTCAGAAAGATTAATTGAACACTGGGTAGAAAATGTAAATGGATACTTTTTTTCTTTCATCCATTCAATAATTGCCGGCAATACTTCTTCTTTTAACTTTTTCTTGTTACCAATAAAGTTATCATCAACAAAAAAGACTGCATCACGCCATCCCCAATTATAAAGTGCATTCAGTTCATTTATGATCTGTTCGCTTGTCTTTGTTCTTGGTTTGTGACCATTAAGTGCGGTAACACTGCAAAACTCACAATCAAAAGGACAGCCCCTTGAATATTGAATAGACATAAGACTGTATTTTCTCTTGTTTACAATCTGCCATAGAGGGATAGGGGTCTTTGTTATATCTGGAAAATCCTTTTGTTGATAGATATGCAATGGTTTGCTATTTCTCAAATCCTTAATAAAGTTTGGCATAATTTCTTCAACCTCACCAAGGATAAGATGGTCAACTTCGTCGAATGATTGACACTCAGTAGTAAATAAAGGTCCACCCGCAACCGTTTTAACCCCCAATTTTTTACACCGTTCAATGAGTGCTTTTGCCGAATCACGCTGTAAAGCCATGCCACTTATAAATACATAGTCAGCCCATTTAATATGTTTGTCTTTTAACCGGGAAGTATTCATATCAATGAATTTTTTATCCCAATCTTCAGGCAACATTGCCGCGACTGTTAGTAAACCAAGCGGAGGTGATGCGGCTTTTTTGGATATAAACTTTAGTGCATATTTAAATCCCCAGAAGGTTACCGGGAATTGTGGATAGACAAAAAGTATCTTCACTAATATCCCCAGACTTCCTGGAGATATACGGTTCTTCTACAGGATGGGCACAAAAATCTTAAATGCTCACTGCGGTATGGTGGTGGAGAAGGCATCTTTGGTATTGCCTCTTCACCGAATTCCCGGGATAACACCAAAAATAGATTGGGATTGGCATAGGCAAGCTCACCGACCCGGCGGGCAATCCATAAAAGTTGTGCCCTTGTCGTAATCACCTCACCACAGCGCTCACAAAGAATCAATTCCTTCTCAATTGCATTCTCATACCCTTCTTTGGTTATTTGGGCAAGGTCATATTCCTGGGTATGATAGATTCCTTCTTTGGTTGTGCAATATGCTACACACTGTCCACAATAGACACAGCGCTCTTGATAATGAATCTCCCGGCGAATTCTTTTGAGTTTATCATCAATCTGTGCCCGGGCATTTGCCGGGCAGACCTCTACACAGGCACCACATAAAATACACTTATCAAAATTGAACTCAATCTTCCCACGAAATCTCTTTGCTGCTGGCGAAGGTTTAAACGGAAACTTACTTGTATAAGGACCTTTAAATATTGCCCTTATCGCCTCACCAAGTTCCCTTAATTTAGGTTTGCGCATAGCTCTCCCTTCTTCACCATTATCCTCTCCTATTCTAACCCTTTCCCTTCTATCTGCTCCCCGCCTAATTTTTCTGCACCGTATTTATCAATAATAGATTCCTTCCAGAGTTTGATACCATAGTGTAATGAACCCTTTAACAATGCATGGGCACCAACCGGATTGGTTAATAACAAGAACGCACCACAGATTAGTGCCTTAATACCCGTTTGACTAAAACCGTAAAGCAAAAATATACCAACCATTAAACCGAATGAACCCAAGGTAACACATTTTGTGGAAGTCTGAAGACGATTGTAAATATCAGGAAATCTGACTAATCCCACGGTCCCTAACAAATTAAACAAAATCCCAATCCAGATTATTATCCAACCAATCGGACTAATCATCTAAACTCCTTTTTTCAAGATATTTCGCCAGGGCAAGGGTGCCGATGAAGCTAAATAGCGCAATGATGATTGCCAGGTCCATCAAATAGGGTAGATTATAGAATATGGCAGTGAGCGCGGTGATATTTACAAAGATTGTTCCCATAATATCCACGCCCACAGCGCGGTCCGGTATGGTCGGACCCTGCTGAATTCTATAAAGACATAAGAACGCACTGAAGGTAAGAACTATAAACATTAATGTCATAACTGACTCCTAATTTTATGGCCAATGAATCGGCCAACTGCATATTTCTCTACAAATCCCAAATCCCAATACGCCATCCGCCACGCAGACTGGCGGATTCTTGGCGGACAAAATCCCGCACAAATTTCAACTTTCAATAATCCGAGTGAAATGTCGTCTATTGATTGCGAAAAGTGATTCGTCTCTAGTTGGTCGTAAAACGAAACCGCTTTTCCGATCCGTAGCGCATTTCGCAACCGTAAAACGCTTGAATATCTTTTCGGATTTCGCATTTCAGTCAAATATCCTCCTCAAAAATCGCTCAAATGGTCGGGCGATAATCTTTGAGGCATTCTCAATATCCGTTGCCTGGGCATAAATCCAGTGGATATAGAGATATTCTCCATCAATATCAACAGTCATAGTCCCTGGAGTAAGTGTGATTGAGTTCGCGAGAAATACTTTTGCAGTATCAGATTTCAAATTTGTTTTAATCTTTACAATACCCGGCATCAAGGGTCTTTGGGGATGGAGTGTTCGGTATGCTACATCAAGATTTGCCTTAATCATATACCAGATAAAGACCGGAATATAGATTATCAACCAGAACAACCTGTGCGGTTGTAGTAATTTTTTCGGCTTATCTGTAAAATAACCACCAAATAATATCGTTCCCAATAATACTACAATCACACCAACAAGGATATGGTCTAAATTTGTTGTAAGAGTCAGCAGCAACCACAATCCGAAACCGATGATGAAATAGATAACATATTTCATCTTGGCCTCCCTTTTTCACCCTTCTTTACCCTTTTTACCCCCTTTTCACCCCTGTTCATAATCCTCCCAATATCAGATTGATATATTCAGTACCTCTGAGTAAAGCTTCAGAAGTTGGTTGAATAATGAAATCCATCAGTGGTTTATAACCAATGCCCAAAAGTATAACCAGAATCACCAAGAATACCATTGCTACACGCATAAGGAACGGTGATTCCTTTGCCTCTACCCCATTCTTTTTCAAATAGACATTATTTTCAATCTTTAATAAATAACCAAGTGTAACACCACTAAAACCTATTGCCACAATTGCCAGCCATAGAAAACCCTGTTTTATTGCACCGAGGGCAATTAAGAACTTTGCAAAGAATCCCACAAGTGGGGGTAGACCAATCAAAGATAATGCACCAAATCTAAAACTCCATGCCGTCGTCGGCATCTTTTCACCAAGACCACCGAGTCTATTTATATCCCTTGTGCCTGTTGCATATACTACCGAACCCGATGTTAAAAAGAGCAATCCCTTGGCAAGCGCATGGGCAAGGATATAAAGAATTGCACCCGCAACCCCATAGAAATTGCCAATACCTAACCCCAGCATTATATAGCCAATCTGTGAGACTGTGGAATAACCGAGCAGCCTTTTGTAATCATTTTGATTCAAGGCAGTAATACCAGCAAAGATTATTGATAATAGTCCTATTCCAATTAAGACATTAAAAAAGAATGGTGCATTTTCACGATTTAAACCGAAGATATTGAATATAAATCGGGCACTGGTATAGATTCCGAGCACTTTGATAAATACACCTGATAAAAGACTTGATATTGGTGCAGGCGCTGCCGGATGGGCATCAGGAAGCCAGAAATGGAAGGGAACGAGTGCTGCCTTTACGGAAAAGGCGAAAATCAATAAGGCAAGGATTGACCAGTAGAATGTCGTATCTTTTATTGTTTGCAAAGAAAGGGCAATATCGGCGAGATTCAATGTTGAAGTCTTAGCATAGATCAATGCAATCGTCAAAAGAAGGGTCATACCAGCAATCTCACCTATTACCATATATTTAAACGCTGCCTCAAGTTCCTCTGCTTCTATACCGAAGCTCACAAGGGCATAAGAGGCGATCGCAGAGATCTCTATCCAGACAAACATATTGAATAAATCACCTGTTACTGAAATCCCCATCAATCCAGTAGTAATAAGCATATATAATGTCCAGAACTTCCACTGACCTGTATAATTGTTCAAATAACGGATGGCAAAGAGTGCCCCGGAAAATACGATAATTGAAATAACCAGTGTCATAAATGCAGATAAGGCATCAAAACTGAATACAATACCGATCGGTGGTGGCCAGTTGCCGAATTTATAAACGAGCATCGGATATTGTTGAATAACAGCGATGCCATATAAAGAGAGAACGAATAAGATAAAGGTTGTAATATTACCGATAATCGGTGCAAATGGCTTCCATAATTTTGAAAGCAAAGGTATTAAGAATGCAGCCAAAAGAGGCAAGGCGATGAAAAGGGGAAGGAAAATCATAAAGACCTCCTGAAAAGGGCAAAAAAGGGAGAAAAAGGGAAAAAAGGGGGAAAGAGGGGAACTGAATTAAATATCATTCTATTCTCCTTGAATGATACATTCTTTGTGCTAATTTCTTTTTCATGAGTGATTGTATTAATCGCATTAATAGATAGTCAGTGCGCGTGATTAGAGAATCAAGTCTTTTATATTCGCTAATGTTTATAAGATTATCTTCTAAACAATCATCAACATCACCTGAAAGCTCACCCAGTGAACCCTGAGCAATTGAAAGATGATGAATATAATCACCTATTGTATTTCTTTTATATCCTTCCTGAATATTTTGTTTTATTGACCTTGCACTATCCCGCTTCTGGGATACACGCCTCATTTCTTTATTGGGGAATTTATCAGTAATCTCATAAACCAGTTTCCTCAATTCAGATGCATTCTTCCACACAATTAAATTCATATACCCCTTTCCCATTAACCCTTTTCCTTCTTTACCCATAGAATTCTTTTCCGTTATCCCTTTTTCACCCTTGTTTACCCCTATTTTCCCTTCTTTACCCATTTTATTTAGCCCTTTAATTTTCTTATCTCACTCACATCCAGTGTCTTGAACTTTTCATAAATCCGCACAATAAACGAAAGCAATAGCGCAGTCGTTCCCAGGCCAATCACGATTGCGGTAAGAACGAGCGCCTGAGGGATAGGGTCAACGAAGTTATGCGACATATCAATTCTCGTGATGATTGGTGCAATCGCACCCTTTTTGAAGCCAATGAGTGCAAACAAAAGATTGACCGCATATTCCATTATTGCAAAACCAATTGCAATCTTTATTAAGTTCCTTTTCGCAACTACTGCATACAAACCAATCAGAAATAAAATTATACAACTGGCAAAGACGATCATCTTGACTCCTTATCAGTCCTCCATAATATATTTAGCTGCGGCAAGGGAAAGGAAGATAGATAATAGACCAACCGATACCTTTATACCGATAGCAATATTGCAGATTGGAATCAAACCCGCACTGAGAAGATGGAATGGCCTGCCGAGTCCGAAAATTGGTTCGTTTAAAAAGAATACACCCGCCACCAGTAATCCCGTGAATGCAGCACCCCAGAAAAGCAGGGCACCGATACTTTCAAAGACCGAACCAATCGTGGATAATCTTTTCTCTTTTTCAGCAACACTTCCAAAAGAAAGAACTCTCAGAATTAATGCACCCGAAATAATGACACCACCAGCAAAACCACCTCCGGGTGTTAAATGTCCATGTAGGATTATATAAATCCCATACATAAAGATAAAACCACTTACGATATTAGTAATACGACGGACGATAAGGCTCATAAGACCTCCAGAAAAATAAATAAGGGGAGATAAGGGAAAATAAAGGGGGATTAAGGGGAATTAGGGGGACAAATTCTAATTTCTTATTGTCACAAGCTATATATAATGTTCCCTGATAACCCATAATTTATTCCCTTTTCTTGCATTCCAATGCCTGGATCAATCGCATAAAGAGATAGTTTGTTCGTCCGATTAACTCTTCTGCATAGTTAAATTCATCTTGTGAGATAAGATTGTCAACATAACAATCCTCCAGATCGCCCGACAATTCATTCAGTGAGCTTTGTGAAATGGTGAGAAAATGAATATATTCAGCGAGAGATCTACGAGCATATCCTTCTTGTATGTTTTGTTTTATGGACCTCGCACTATCATTCATTTGTGATACCCTTTTGAATTCTTTTTTAGGGAATTTAGCCGTTAACCTGTAGATATAAGCCCTCAATTTACAGGCATTACGCCAGACAACCAATTTCTTATACCCCTGATTACCCTTAATAACCCTTTCTAACCCTTCGTCACCCTTATTCATATTTTCCTCCCCATCTTCCTCATCACCGCCAGGACTCCAATCACTGATGTAAATAATACAGTCGCCTCACCGAGTGTATCAAGTCCACGAAAATCAAGGATTATATCCGCGACAATGTTGGCACCACCAACTTTAGGTAAACCCAGTTTTATATATTCGCTTGCCACCCTCATAATTGGTGAACCAAAAGACGGAAGATTACTGAATATACGCTCCATTACAGCAATAAATAGTATCACAAAGAATCCATAAAAGACCAAGCCTAATATTTGAGCGGGCGTGAATTTTCTATTTGCCGTCTCATCAATATCCGTTGTTCTGAATATTACGGCAATAAATATAATCACGGTAAGGATTTCTACCACAATTTGGACAATAGCGAGGTCTGGCGCCTGGAGTAAAATAAACAAAATCGCCACGGAAAAACCAACTGCCCCCACTGCTATCGCTGCCGCCAGCAAATCCTTTATTTCAATCGCGATGATTGCAGCAATTATCATAAAGACTAAAAATAGATATATCTCAACCATTATCTCACTCCCAGCAATATCAATATTATTAATAGCCCTAAAAATATCAAACCTATATATTCCTGTAACTCACCAGTGTGAATAGCAGAAAAGATACTTCCAAGCGCAATTATGATTCTTGACAAAGACTGATAGATTATGACAAAGAATTGATTAATCACTTCTCTGAAAAGAACTGAAAATCCACCCAATACCCCACGGAGATAATTATAAAAATCAAATGCACCTTCTTCACCAAATTTATAGGTTTTTTCTAACATATCAATTTGATGGACAGAGGAATAGAAATTCGGACCGGTAATTCTTGCCTCCTCAACATCAAGAACTTCGCCACCCACAAAAACCTTGCCCTTTCTTGGTTTGAGCGCTGAACCAAAGATGAACATAACAAGACCAATGATGATCCCTAAAATCATCAAAATAGTCGTCAGACCCGCGGACCAGAATCCGATGGGTTCAATTTTAAGAAATGGTAAAGAAGGATAAATCAGTCGGGCAAGAGGAATTTGTTCAGCAAAAATTCCAAATATGATACACAAAACAGCAAGTATTAATGTCGGTGTTATCATTCCAAATCTCACCTCACGTACCTTATCAAGTTCTTTTGGTCTTTCACCAAGGAATAGAGAATGTATCATCTTCAAAAAAGAGGCCAAGGTCAAAACACTACCAAACATTGCAGTAATCAAAAATATTATCCATAAATTCGTTTCTTTATTCAATTCAATTATACCCTGATAAACCATCCACTTTGAATAGAAACCATTAAATGGTGGAACACCAGATATTGCAAATGCAGCAATAACAAAACAGAACATTGTTAAAGGCATCTTCGTTCCCAGACCACCAAGACGGTCAAGTTCGGTTGTTTTTGCCCGATATTCAACCGAACCCGCAGATAAAAATAAGCAGGCTTTATATATTGCGTGGTTTATCATATGGAACAGCCCGCCCGCAATTGCAACCGGTATTCCAGTACCGATACCTAAAACCATATAACCAACCTGGGATACAGCATGAAAAGACAATAATCTCATTGCCTCTTTTTGCACGAGAGCCATCATTACCGCAAAGATAATCGTTATCGCCCCAATCACCATCAGAGTAATTCTTATCGGCATTGATTGAGTTATGTCAAATATGTAATAAGAAATCCTGACCAGAAAATATATACCTAATAATTTGTCAAGACTTGCCGGGATAAATGCCATTGTAGAGGCAGGAACAACCTTTGCCGCCTCAGGAATCCAGGTATGCAAAGGCATTGCACCGGCCTTGGCAAGGACACCTACGAGAAGCAAAATGTATGCAGAAATCAATACACCATTATTCAACTGCAGGAGGGGTTCAGTTGGAAAGTTTGCATTTCCAATAACGGTATAGACGATTATTATCCCGAGCATCAAGACAAAATCCGAAACACCAACAATCGTTAGTGCCTTTCTTGCGGCAAGGACGCTCTCCTTTTTTCCAACCAGTAAAATGCCATATAAAGCAAAGACAAGCATATTCCAGAATATAAGCATTAGTATCAGATTACCACTCAAAACAACCCCGTTCGCACCGGAAAGTGTCAAACCAAGATATAATTGATATACACCCTCACCCGGCATTTTTCTCATCGGAGAGATTGAATAAAGTAGAATCAGAAGGGCAAAGATGGAATTGAAGAGTAATATAAATCTTGTAAGATCATCAACATATATCCTGAAGTTAATACCCGCTATCTCTGCAATACTGTATGAAAATGTCTGATTTTGAAAGGTCAAAAAGATCTTTAGAGCAAAATAGAATGTGAGAACAAACCCCAGGAAACCCATTTCATTACGCAGTCTCTTCACCAAAAATCCGAATAAACCACACATAACAGGTAAAAGTAGGATTACATAAATTTCTTTCATTAGATACCTCCGATGAATGCTAATATCTCATAGAAAAGCACACCCAATATTAGAGAAAAGAGCGTAAGAATAAAAACCACCCCAATTTCAACAACCCCGGGTTTTCGTTCCATTTTTAAATCCGCAATATCACATTTCTCTCCATAGAATAATTCGTGATAAAAACGGTCACTATATAAAAGGGTAAATATTGCTGAGGCAATCGCAAAAAATCCTAAAAGAATATTTTTCTGCACCGCTCCAATTAACACCATCAATTTTGCAAAGAAACCAATCATCGGGAAAAAACCAACGATGGAACTGAACAGTAATGCCATCATCACGGTCAATACCGGCGAAACCCTTAACATACAGGAGATATTCTTAATATTTGCCTCACCAGTTATATCCTCAATCGTTCCTACCCCATAAAATAATCCGGATTTTGCGAGGGCGTGGGCAAGAATATATATCGTCGCTCCGTTATTTCCAAAAAAGTTATGTGCTGAAAAACCCAGCAGTATAAATCCGACCTGACTTATCGTTGAATAGGCAAGCAGATATCTCAAACGATTTGTCCGGTATGCCGAGCCACCGGCAATCAAACTTGATATCACTGCAAGCCAGGCAATAATTGTGAAATAATTTTCAGGAATGTTAGTATTATTTGTGAAAAGACGATAGAATAAGATAAGACCAAGATTCTCAGCAATCCCTGCCAGTGAACCACCAATTGCGGAAGGTATGGAAGCATAGGCAGGAATGAGCCAGAAATGAATTGGCAGAATTACAGATTTGGCAAAAATGCCAATTGTTATAAGTATAAGAGCAGTGATATTTATTCTGGTAATTGCAGTAATAATAAACGAATTGTTATCAAGATACAGCATACCAATACCTATTAGCATTAAGCCGGCGGAAAGTATGTTGGTGATAAATACTACACTGCCCGAAGGAATCTGCTCGGGTCGACGATAATAGACCACTGCCCGCCAGACTGCAAATGTTGAAACTTCCCATAAGATAAATATCCATAAAAGATTTGTAGTAATTGCAACCCCAATGCCAGAAATAACAATCAAAAGGAGCATGAGATAGTATTCCAGCCTGTGACCTTTCTGTCGGATTGTAGCAAGGGCGTAGATAAATGACATCAATCCGATAAAGGCAAATGTTATACTCAAGAATATTCCGAACCTATCAAAAAGAAATCCTGATTCCATCATTTCCGGTATCTCCTTCTAAGCTCTTCGGTCTTTTCCCAGGAGAGTTTTAATAAATCCTTGCCATCATATTTCTTTTTTCCATTTTCGTAAACTATTGTCCGCTCTGTGCAGCAATAACAAGGGTCAACCGCAGCAAGCACCAATGCTGCATCAGCAATTGAATAACCCTTTACTGCCACTACATTGGATGCAATGTTCATATAACTCGGTGCCCTTATCTTATGCCGGACCGGCATATTTGAACCATCAGAGCGAACATAATGAAAAACCTCTCCCCTTGGTGCCTCATGCCTGCCAATACCTTCACCCGGTGGAATCTCATCAACTCTGGTTTCAATCGGGCCATCCGGCATATTCTTCAAACACTGGCGCACGATCTTAATTGATTCAAAACATTCTAATAACCTTACTTTCGCCTTTGCTAAAACATCCCCTTCTTCAAATACTACAATATCCCAGTCAACTTTATCATAGGCGTCATAAGGGTCGTCTTTACGCACATCAATAGCCACACCTGAACCCCGTGCCGTCGGTCCCAAAACACCATAGGCAATAGCATCTTCTTTCTTCAAGATACCAACCCCTTCAAGTCGAGCACGAATCACCGGATCATCAAGGATTGCCTTTGTGAACATCGTTGTCTTCTCTTCAAGCAAATTCAAATACTCTTCAATCTTTGGATAATCTTCAGGCAGGATATCCCTTCTCGCACCGCCTACTTTATTGATTGCATAATGATTGCGATTACCCATAATGAGTTCAAAAAGGTCCAGTAGAGGCTCGCGATAGCGCCAAACCCACATCCAGACTGTATTATATCCGATAAAATGTCCGGCAAGGCCAAGCCAGAGATAATGGGAATGGATTCTTTCTAATTCACCAATGATTGTTCTAATATACTGTGCCCTTAATGGTGGTTTTATGCCACAGATATCCTCAACCGCAAGAACATAGGCATAGGGATGAGAATCAGAACAAATTCCACAAATTCTTTCAACAAGAAATGGCACCTGGTCAAAGGTCATTGTCTGAGCAATATACTCATGTCCGCGATGGTTATACCCGATATTGATCTCTAAATCAACTACCTTCTCACCTTCAACGATCAACTTAAAAAATTCTGGCTCTTCCTGGAGTGGATGATAGGGACCAATGGGAACGACACGATATTTCGGATTTCGGATTTCGGATTTCGGATTTATATCACTCATAGTCTCTCCTCAATGGATATGTATTTTCTGGCCAATCTTCAGCAGTCAAAAGCGGAACAAGATTAGGATGTCCGACAAAATCAACACCAAGAAGTTCATGGATTTCTCTCTCAATCCAGTTTGCGGCAGGCAGAAAATCTGCAAGGCTTCTAATTTTTGGATCATCTTTGGGCACAGTGGTCTTAATATTGTAGTATGTTCCACTTGCATCATGGGAAAAATGATACAATATCTCTATTCCATCCCGGGTATCAATACCGGTTGCAATGGATAGTCTGCAACCTAATTCTTTAAATAAATATTGGGCAAAATCATAAACCCTTTCGCGATTAATCTTAATATATGTCCTGCGTGGAGAATGAATCTTAATCTCCACTTCGGAAAATCTCTTTTTTATATTATTCAAAATCTCTTCTGAATACTCTTTCTTCATCATTTCACCTTCCACCTTTAACCTTTCACCCACTTAGTATGTGCGATAAATCGCACCGCTACTTTTTTCGGTTCACGGTTAACGGTTAACGGTAAACGCTTCATCCCAGCCTCTTCAATGCCTTTACCACACCCATTATTATCGCCTCAGGTTTTGGCGGACAACCCGGGATATATACATCAATAGGTATATGTCGGTCATAAGGCCCCACAACATTATAGGACTTCTCAAACATATGACAGTGGCAGGTACAGGTTCCTACACCAATGACAAGGCAGGGTTTAGGGGTCTGTTCATATACCCTCAACACCCTTGGTAAGCTCTTTCTATTCAAAACTCCGGTAACGAGTAAGGCATCTGCATGCCTTGGTGAGCCAACAAGAACAATACCAAACCTCTCAACATCCCATCTTGGTGTTAACACATCAAGGATTTCAATATCACAATTATTACATGAAGCAGCAGCAACATGGAAGACCCAGGGAGACTTTTTTAAACCCCAGAGTTTAAGATTACTCAATGCCTGCCTCCTTTCTAAATGGTCTTACTGGGCTGTTTGGTTTATCTCGTCTTTCTTGTTTCTCCGGTCTTTCTGGTTTATCTATTTTCCCTTTTTCACCCATATTCACCCTTATTCTCCCCCTTTTATAATCCCTTCACCGCAAGCACCAATCCAATTATCGATAAGATTCCGATAAATATCCAGAAAAATTTCAATGTCTGATCAATCCTTAATCGGGGATTGGTATTTTTTATCAAGATTATCAAAACAATTATCAATAATAATTTCAAAATCGCCCACCAATCTCCAATTCCACCCCATAGAATAGAAATCATAAATATCGGCAGAATGAATAACATCATTGCCCTTGTTATTTTGTAAATTGCAAGGGCAACACCGGAATATTCTATATAAGGACCAGCCATAATCTCCTGTTCTGCTTCCGGGATATCAAACGGCACAAATCCCAATTTTGCCTGGAGCACGAGCAAAAAGACTATCGCAAAGATTATTCCTGATATTGAATATAGAAATGGGCCATTGACCCTTTGTAGGTGTATTATCTCACCAAATTTTATCGTTCCACCTGATTTTAAAATTATCCCCGCAATCGCAATCAAAAATGGTAACTCATAGGCAAAATACTGGGTCATCTCCCTTGAAGCACCGACACTTGCCAGCGGATTCTTTGAGGCAGAACCACCGATAATCACTCCAATCGGTGGCAAGGCAAGTAGATAAATCATCACAATCAAATCACCGGCAAATGAATTTTCATGTGAAAAATTCATATTAAATAACATAACCGCAAGGATTGACATTGATATCAAGCCTAAAAGTGGTCCCAGATAGAAAAGGGTCTTTGATGCCCCTTCTGGAATTATTGTTTCTTTGATCAACAATTTCAAAAAGTCAGCATAGGGTTGATACCAGGGTGGTCCGACCCTCATCTGAACCCTTGCGGTCACCTTACGGTCAATCCAGGTCAAAAACATACCTACAATTGCCGTAAATAGAAAACCCGGAAATATGAAATAGTTAAACAAGATAATGACAAAATTCATTATCTTCTCCTCACAAATGCATCCTTTGAAACCATCCTCACACCAATCTCCATTTTCTTTATCTCTTCTTCCTCAAGGAATTGTAATGCACCAGATGAACAGGCAGCGACACACCTCGGTCCTTCTTCACGGTCCTTACAGAGATCGCATTTCTGTGATATATGACGAACAAGTGGCGCATCAATGACCCCAAAAGGACAGGCATAGGCACAACTCCTGCAGCCAATACATTTAAAAGATGACCTCACAATAAGCCCGGTCTTCTCATCACGGGTAATCGCCTCAACCGGGCAGGATGCAAGGCAGAGTGCCTCTTTGCAATGCTTGCAGGCTAAAGGCAGATATGCTACACTTTCAATATCACCATGCCTTATCCTTGCTTCACCTTTAAAAGCGACCTTGCAGGCTGCCTCACAGGACCTGCATCCACAACATAGATCAAGGTCTAAAATTATTCTTCTTGCCATATCCTAACCTCGGTCGGGATGAAATTGACAATATCATCAACAATTTCATATTCAAACAACCCACGCACATCCGGAGTCTCGGGTTGAGTGGATACTACTCCCTTGGGCACTTCATTAGTTATTTTAACCTTTAATTTTACACGACCGCATTTAGATTCCACATTAACAAAGTCATTCTGTTTGATTCCCAATTCACCGGCATCCAAGGAATTTATTTTCAAGATTGGTTCATCAAGTAAGCCTAAATAATAGTAGGCAGTCTTCTCACCAAAGAGTCTGAGATAACCTTCTTTCTTTTCCACAGAATAGTCTGCTATCCTTTTCGCTCCATCTTTTATATTAATTTTCGATTCTTTGTGTTCAATCTTGGCATCCTCTATACCAGTATCAAGGATATTCAGTAATCCCCTAATATCCTTTGTTCCGCTTGCAGGTTTTATTTCACCACCAATAATTTTTCTACCAGATATTGTCAGGATTGTTCCTGATTTTTCCATATTCAGGGCAGCAGGAAATTGTATAAAATCTTTAAAAAGTAAAGTTGATGTAGCATAGACTTTTACTCCAGAAAAATCTTTAACAAGTTGGGGATAATAGAACGGGAATAATTCACCAAAATTTATTATATACTTAATTTTGTTATTTTTTATCTGTTCAAAGACCTTTCCGAAAAATTGGAAATTATTGTAGTGGACAAATTCAAATATTGGCAAGACCTTCTTCCTGGTCTCAACTGAAAATCTTCTTATACCTTCAAAGATTATCTGTGGTTCATAACTGTGGGCGAACGGCATTGATACAATAAACAAACCACCTTCTGCAGATTTAAAATCTTTTTTAATACCCTCAATCATTTTTTCGGGAATACCGGTCAATTCCGAAAGATTTATTCCAGAAAGTGTTTCACCGGCAAGGCTGAGTAGTAAAAGCCCCTCGGTCCCGGGCTTTACCATTAGAAAATCAGTCGCAAAGTATGAAGTATGGGTTTTTATCGAATCAATAACTACAAGACGATGTTTTCTATCACCCAACTTCCAGTTGATCAAATTTTTTGAAATCATCGGTGCATAGTTAAAGACATCTCCAAGGACAATTATCATTTGAGATTTATCGATTTCATCAAGTGAGACCGACGATTTCTCATCAATAAATTTGTTCAGCAGTGCTTCGGGTTCAAGATATGTGGAAGCGATATTATTTATTCCCCACTTTTTACAAAATCCGATAATTGCTGACTCCTCTTCTATCGTCAAATTTCTATCAACTGTCACCGCAATTGAATCAGGTTGCTTTAATACTTCCTGCATTGTTCTCCGGACAAAATCCCAGTCTTTATATTTACCATTCTCCACCGGGACACAAAGCCTTTTCGGGTAGTTTAAATAAGAAACAGACGCACTCCCTCTGGGACAGAGCCTTCCCTGATTAGGGGTATCTTTCAAATACTCAACCCCTCTTATCCCAAAATCGTCAAAGATAATACCAAGCTCACAACCATAACCACAAAATGTGCACAATGTTCGTTTAACGGTAAACGGTAAACGGTTAACGCTCATAGGAATGGATCCTCTATATCTTTAACATCCTTCCAGGTCAGCACCGGCCCATCTTTACAAACATAGAATCTGCCGACCCGGCAGTGATTACACTTTCCAATACCGCAGGACATATTCTTCTCCATAGAAAGATAGATATTTGAATCCTTAAAACCTGCATCAACGAGCCTCTGGGTAGTAAACTTCATCATCAAAGGCGGTCCGCAGACAATAGCTGGCGTTGTTTTCACATCAACCGGTATTTCATCAAGGATAGTCGTAACCACGCCAACCCTTCCTTTCCACTCTTCATCACCAACATCAACGGTTAAAAGAATGTCAACATTCTTAATCTTCTGCCAATCCGGGATTAAATACTTATAAACAATGTCCTTTGGTGTTCTTGCCCCGTATCTGATATAGATCTTTTTATATTCTTTTATATTTTCAATCAGTGCCAGAAACAGAGAACGAAGTGGCGCAAAACCCACACCACCCCCAACGATGAATACATCCTTTTTTTTGAACTCTCTTAATGGATATGGCTTTCCAAATGGACCGCGCACACCTACTATATCACCCTCTTTTAATTCAAACAACCTCTGGGTGACCCTACCCACCTTCATTATTGTGAATTCCAAATCCTTTGCATAAGGGGATGAAGAAGGTGTAAAAGGTGCCTCGCCCACACCCAGAACAGTCAACTCAGCAAATTGTCCAGCCTCAAATTCAATGGGCTTGCCCTCAAGGACAAATGTTGTTATTGTTGGCGTCTCCGGAATTATCTTTTTAATCTTTGTCAATATCGGCTCATAGGGATTCATAGTTTATTTAAAATCTCCCTTATATCAATCTTTGCCGAACAACCAACAAAACATCTGCCACAACCTGAACAGGCAAAGAATTTTTCATATTGATAAAAATAATTGAATTTACATTGAAATCTATTCCAGAACCTCTCATCAATGCGACTCCGCGGATTCGCACCACCACCCACCCGGGCGTAAGCAGCATAATAACAGGCATCCCATACCCTTATTCTCTCAATATTATCACCCTTTTTATAATCATTTAACAAAAAACAGTAACAGGTAGGACAACAATACAGACAGGAAAAACATTCAACACACTCATCACGGGCATCCCTTATCATTTCTTTATCTGCTTTTTCAACAAGTTCGTAAATCTTTTCTTTTATTTTCTTTTTGTTTATATCTTCAAGTTTTTCAATTGCCTTTTTTCTAATTGAATCGCGCTCATTTATATTCTCTTTATTTGCTTCAATGAACAGTTCCTTATTTTCATTTATCAGGTTCTGCCCTTTTTCTGAGAATACCTCAAACAAATAACCAGAATTTACAACCGTGATATTCAAATCACTAATTCTGCTCGGGTAAGGATTCAACCCAACATAATTACAAAAACAGGTATCCTGTGGCTCAGGACAGTCCGCAGAGATGATAATAATTTTTTCCCTTCTTTCCTTATATATATTATCAACCGGTTGCCAATTCAAAAAAACGCGATCATAAACTTCCACCCCTCTTAAGTCGCAGTTTTTAACTCCGATAATCACCAATGGATTATTTATCACATCAATCGTTGCCGGAAAGCGAGAAACGACATCACGCGAAGGGAAAAAGAAATGTTTTATATTCTGGGCGGTTCTAATTTTGTTGAATTCCGGGACAATATTTTTATCGGGACTAAATTCAATAATATGACTCCGGCCATTTTCATGAAAAGGATAAAATACTTTTCCCTTTTTCGAAAGATTTGTTACAAATGACTTAAGATTTCTGGAAGGTAATAATAAAAAATTCATAAGACAAATATTATATTCAAAAAAAAGTAAAAGTCAATACTAAAGTAAATTGGGTCGTCTTTACATTTCTTAAACCTGAATGCACAATATTGGAAAGGATTGTGACTTTTCAATATTCTCCACCCCATCATTTTTGGAAAAATTAAAACTCCCATCAAAGGAGGAAGAAAGTGGGAAGGAGTCAAGTGAATAATATGGCGGCAATGATTTAAAAGATTGTAAAAGGCTATTTTTTCGGGACCCTTATAAGGGCGGTCTTCAAAATTTCAAAAATAAGTTCGTCATAACTTAAACCAATCGCCCGTGCTTCAAGAGGAAGATTCGATTCAGGAAGCAAACCCGGGATGGTGTTGACTTCAAGAACATATGGGTTATGTTCAAAATCAAAGACAAAATCAACCCGGGAAAAGCCATAAGCACCAATTGATTGATGTGCCAATAGAGCCAAACTCTGGGTCAATTTATATTTATCCTCAGGTATGCGCGCGGGGATAATATATTCAGTCATTCCCTTGGTATATTTTGACTTGTAATCATAAAATTTTCTCTTTTTGGGAACAATCTCAAGAACCGGAAGCGGAACTTCATTTAAAATCCCACAGGTTGCCATTATACCCGGGATGTATTGTTCAAAGAAAATATCAGGATATTTTTTCGTCACCAATTTTATCTTTCTAACCAATTCTTCGCGCGTATCCACAACAAAAATTCCAACACTTGAACCTTCAGCCCGAGGTTTGACAACAACCGGCAGGCCGAGTTTTTCAATAACTTTGTCAACATCAATCTCTTTTTCATAATAATATTCCGGTGTCGGAATATTGCGGGATTCAAATATATATTTAGAAATAATTTTATCCATACCTATTGCGGAACCAATAACACCGGAGCCGGTATAAGGGATTCCCAGAAATTCCAGTATCCCCTGTACAGTACCATCTTCACCTGGTTTACCATGCAATGCGATAAATGCGATATCAATACCGCGCAGTTTCTTTAGAAAATTTTTATCCACATCAATCTCTTTCACTTTAAAACCCTGCTTTCTTAACGACTCGGCAGCCGTCTTTCCTGAATTTATGGAGATTTCCCTTTCTGACGACCAACCACCATATAATATACCTATTGTTTTGTTTAATAATAAAGCGCGTTCATTTTTCATAATCCAATAATAATTAAAAAAGTTCCTATGTCAAGCATCTCCCTACGTCTTTCATCAAAATAAGATCTTACCCAAAATAAATTAAGATTCGCAGGCGAATAATAAGGGAATTGCAGGTTTGAATTAGTAGTCATTCTC
>CBFGJP010000043.1:0-21979 GCA_965649105.1 Caldifarciminota bacterium | reverse complement strand
TGAAGAAATAAAGAGGGTCTCAGAAAAACAGGAGGAAACTGTTAAGGAAATAAAGGGGATGAGAGAAGATTTAAAATCGTATATGGAACGAAGATTCCAGCAATTAGAATATGAGATAGTAAAGATTAAAGAGCATATTGGCATACAATAACTAATATCCAATCCTTTATAGATAACTGTGATTTTTTCCTCACACCTGTGAGGAATTTCCTCACACAAAAAGAATATCCGTTTAATTGGTCTTATTCGTTCAATTCGTTTGAAATTTCATAACTTTTCAGCCTTTTTCTCTGTCAATATCCGCGTCCGTCCGTGGACTGCCATTGGCAGTGTGATTATTTTCCTCACACCTATTGACCGCCAATAAAAAATTCTCCTGAAATTTCAAAACTTTTTTCTTACAAATGCTGGCACGAAATTTGCTGTAATATCTGGTTGGGTAGAGTAAAAGGGCGGAAGATAATGGAGGTTATTGTAGAATAAAATTGTAACTTCCGCCCCTTGAAATTTTGCAATATTTTCGAAGTCTTTACTAAATAAAATTAGAAAATTTAGTATAGAAAGGAATAAAAAAAATGTTTACAGGAAATAAAAAGAAAATATTAATTGTAGAAGACGATTTAATCGGATTACATTCTCTTTATTTAATACTTGAAAAAGAATATACAATAGAGGCCTGTTCTGATCCAGGAGTAGCACTCAAAAAAATAAAAGATAATTCCTATGATCTGATTATTACCGATTTATTCTTGAATGAATTAACCGGACTTGACTTATATGAGGCTGCGAAAGACAAGGAGAAAATAATTATCATCACCGGCTATCCAGAAAAGGACCTGGCACTAAAGGCGAAATCCCTGCTCGGCGACCGCTTCATCCCGAAATCCTCTCCACCAGAGATCTTGAAGACCAAAATTCGTTCTGTAATTAGTGATTAATAAATAAAAATAGCGATTTTTTATTATATTGAGAATATGAATCGATATTGGGGCGGATAACTGTAAATAGTTTATATTAAGCAAATAATTGCAATTTATATTGTATATTAGATAGGAGGATGTTATGCGTGATTATGAGAAAATCAAATATATCGTATCCGTGATGTTGTTAATCACACTCTTCTACAAAAATGTTAGTGATGCTTGGGAATTAGAAGATGTAAGTATGAATAACAATGATGAATTTGTCATTTTTAGAGAATCAATTTACGAACCCGAACGATGCGTGACCTATATTAACTATGCTGCGGCATTTGATGGAGAGAATTACTTTGTTGTATGGGATGCATATGGGCATGATGGTTCACAAGATATTTATGGAAGAATAATATCTAAAAATGGGAAGGTTGAAGATGGAAATATTGTGATTACAAGTGCAATAAATATTCAATGTAATCCAAAGATTTCTTTTGACGGAACCAATTATTTCGTAGTCTGGGAAGATTATCGTAATGATACAGATTATGATATTTATGGAACTTTTGTCAGTAAAAGCGGTAAAGTTCTAAATCACCAGGGTATTGCCATAGTGACTGAGGGTAATAATCAATGGTCACCGGTTGTTGTTTTTACCAATAATAAATATTTTGTAATATGGGAAGACTGGCGTCATAATTACAGTTCGCATATATATGGTACGCGTGTTAGTATCACCGGTGAAGTTTTAGACAAAAAAGGCATTTTGATATCTAATGCAATGTATGATCAATGCAACCCCTCCATTTATTTTGATGGTACAAATTGTTTAGCAGTATGGGAAGAATGGCGGGATAATTTTGAATCGAATATATGTGGAGTTCTCTTCCCACCTGATGGAAAGATTATGAAGCAAAGTGAAATTTTGATTAGTGCTACAAAGGGCAAGAAATACTGTCCCTTTGTTGCATCCGACGGCACTAATTATTTTGTAGTATGGCAAAATCAGCGGAGTGGAACTGATTTTGATATATATGGGGCTCGAGTTGCACAAAATGGCACGATATTCGATCCTTCAGGAATAACTATATCAATTGCTCCACATATCCAAAGATTACCCTCTGTTGTCTTTGATGGAACAGACTATGTGGTTGTATGGGAAGACTTGCGTAGTGGTTTTTCTGATATCTTCGGATCTCGAATAAGTTCTCGAGCAGATGTGATTGATACCTTCGAGTTATTTACCAACACCGGCAAACGATTTGCACCAGTCCTTATAACTGATCAGAAAAACCAATTGTTTATCATATATTCTGGCTATAGCGATTATATCAATAATCATCTTGCAAGTAAGCTGTACATTGGGGGAAAATTCTATCCATTTCTAAAAGTCAAAGATAATTCTACAGTTCCAAGAAACCGCTACCTCTTTAGTAAATTCGAATCACATACATTCTATTCATCCATCTTAATCAGATACTGTCTTGCTATGCCTTCCAATGTTTCACTCAAGGTTTATAATATCGCCGGGCAGTGTGTGAGAACTATTGTTAATGCAAAACAGGATGCCGGTATTCACGAAATCAACTGGGACGGCAAGGACGAAAATGGATTAAGACTTCCTCAGGGCATCTACATTTTGCGATTGGAAACAGATGAATACACCGGAACAAAAAAGATAGTGCTTCTGCATTGATTGAAAACTTTGGTGGGCGGGTTTTACCCACCCACCACCACCATTCCATTATACCATTATTCCAGTATTCTGGAATGATGGAATGTAGTAAAAACAAAAAAATGGTATAACAAAAAGAATGTAGCATCCAGTTTCAACTGGACAAAAATCATCTGAAGTTTTGACCTCAGCCCCTTGTCTTTTTGGAGAGGAAATCCTGATTTTTATCAGAGTATATTCCACTTTTATTCTTGCCTTTTCTATGCCTGTCACATTGTTGGACAGAACAAGAAATTTTTATTACCTTAAAACAAAATTTCAATTATCTGTTGAACTAATGAATTCCGATTGGATATTGTTACTTCAAAAATTTTCACATCTTTTCTCTCTTTAATTCTATCGCAGAATGGATTTGGTGAATAAAGAATTGTTGCCAATACAAAACACTTTGAACCAAGCGATTCAATTACAACATTCCTAAATTGTACAGAAAATAGCTCCATCTTTCCAATCTCATCAATTATTATAATTTTGTCTTCGGCAATCCCTTTCTTTATTGCATTCACACCGATATTTTCAATACACTCAATGTCCACCCCATATTTACCGACCCGGTAAGGACTTTTTATATCCATATGTGCCATTATACAATTCTGTCCGCTCAATGTTATCAACCTGAATCCCGCCCTCGTATTATATTCTCTTATCTCTTCGGTATAAAGTCCCGCACATCTATCCTTAAAATTCTCAACAATCTTTTTGATAACTGTCGTCTTCCCTACCCCGGGAAGGCCGGTAAGAAGAATATTCTTTACAATCATTCCAAGAAATCTGCAGTAATGACCCCTGCCAGTGGATGCACCTGCATTACCTCAACTTTTGCATTAAGGTCTTTAAGACATTGAATAAGAAATTCCGCTGATGAAGGAAAATCTGTAATCCCACCGTCGTAGTGCACCTTATCAAATTCTTGTTGATATTTTCCGGGTTTCTCAAAAAAGATAATATCACCGATTACCATACGCCCGGGTCTGGATATGAGAAAACTTAAATTCTTTAAGCTTCTTTTCTTAAGCCTGTCAGGCAGATGATGGAATGAATAAAGGGCAAGGATCTTTGTTATTCCATAATTGGATAAATCAAGTCTTGCACAGGGTTCTTCAAATGAACCATAATCAAATATTATGCTTTTTATCCCCTTCTTCTTTGCATACTCCTTTGCTACCTTGAGTCTTTTAAGATTAATATCTATCCCAATAACCAGTTTACACCTTTTTGCACAAATAATAGCCTTCTCACCATTCCCCGTTCCAACATCTAACAATATATCTTTTTTGGTTAGCCTCAGGCTCCTGAGAGCCACATTAGAAACCATATCCGGAATGTCGCCAACTAATGATGTGTACTTCATTATGAGTTCATTATATACTATCACCCAAAGTAGTCAATAACCAGTTCGAAACGATTGGCTGACAAACCGTAAAATTTTAATATTGATATATGTGCAATTGTGCATATATCAATATTATGTTTTAATCCAGATAATGAAAGAAAATATTCAGGCAAAACCAACACACTTCATCTTTTTCGTGCTACAAAAATCTGGTCGCCAGAGTAATAATTATATGGGGATTCATCAAAAGTGCCAAAGACATTTTCTACACTGAAACCATATTTTTCAAGCAGCAACTCAGCCTCATACCTGAATAGATATGCAATTTCAAAGGACCAGACCTCACGGCGAAATTGGCCATCCATATTAGTCCATTCGTAAAATCGGTCTTCTCTAAGCGTCTGCTTTACCAGGTCATAATGATCTTCAGCCCTGCGATAAACATAGACTTGGTTTTCTTTATCATAAAATCTTCCCATATATATTGTCCTGTTCACTTGTGCCAAAAAATCATGCCGTGGGGCAAATAGATCAAGGATAAAAACTCCTTCCCGTTCCACAACCCAATTCAAGAACTTCTCCACCACAATTCTTTGCGTATCTTAAATAAAAGCCTATATCTTTGACATACCCCTCATTCTCATAATCATAAAATCTTGCAATCCTGTCAAACGATGCTCCACTCATCTTACATCTCCTTTCGCTATTTTTCCATTCAATCATTCTAGCATTTTAGCATTCTAACATGTTAACATGTTAGAATGGTTGAATGTATTATGTTTCGTAGTAAATGCCTTTCAGGGTTCGGTTTACGAATTTTGAAAGGGCTTTTATCACTTCTTCTAACTCACTTTCGTATTTTATCCAATAATGAACTCCATCTTCGTTTGTTTCATATCGTACGATCTCCAATCCCTTTAATTTTGACAGGTGATAGCAGGTCGTTGTTTTTGAACGATTAATAGCCTTGGCAATTTCTGTAAGGGTAAGGGGTCCCTTTCTTAACAAGAGATTAACTATTGCCATTTTGGGAGGTTCACCCAATGCCTTTGCAATGCGCGATTCTCTATATAAAAGTTCTAACATCGGTCTTCTTTTACGAATTCTGTTTGCCATTTTTACTCCTTTTTTTTAATTATTATACATATAATTAAAGCAAAATCAACTATATTATACATTCTAATATTCTAACATGTTAGAATGTTAACATGTTAAAATAGTTGGATGGTAAAAAGTGATGATATGTAGTAATTAGAATCGGGTTAAGTGATATTTATTTGGTGGCAATAATAATGATGTTGGATGATTTTATAGTTTTTTTGGGCGGTAAGGAGTATCCTCCATAGGCATTAGTAAATTTTAAACCAGCCCCTTTGAGCATAGATTTAATCTCTTGCAATGTGTAGATGCGATTTCCCTTTCTATTTATAGACTTTGCCATAGTATTTATGTTTCCAAATTTATCAATGAAAAGGTATTCACCAATTTCCCTCTTTGTCTTTGTGTCAAATTTTTTATCAACAAGGAGATAACCCCCATTTATTGCCATTTAGGATTTTCCATATTGCTGTTTTCTTGGATTTCTGATGTCAAATAATAACTTCCCACTGGGTTTTAGTGCCGTTTTAATCTTTCGTAAGAGTCTCAAATTTTCTTCATCGCTGAAGAAACCAAATGTGCCGCTAATCATTATACAGTAATCAAATTCGTTTACATAATCAATTTTTCTCATATCTTGGACGATGTATTCCACTTCTATATTTTCCTCCTTTGCCCTTATCTTTGCATATTTTATAAGGGAATGTGCAATATCAATGCCAGTGCATTCAACACCATATTTTGCAAGGAGTCTTGTATGTTCACCGCTCCCGCAACCCAAATCCAGTTATCTCTCTCCTTTTTGGCAACCCACTACTCTAATTAAAAACCTGACAACCTCCCCATCCCATTTCTCAATCCCTTTTAAGGTCTGACGATGAATCACCCGCCAGAAATATGCCCACCAGTTCCAACTACGGTTAAGTTTCTTTAGCATAATATTAGTCGGTTAACTTTCCTTAAAAATCTAAGCCTATGAATACTTAATTAGGTACATAAACCAGATATCTCTTTAAAACTTGGGGAGTAATGAAATGGCTTGTAATAGTTGTTTTTATACAATATTTTTTTTCAATCAATTCTTTTGCGCTCATAACATTATCCTTTGTCAGATATAAACCGATGTATCCATGATAGAAGCCATCTCTTTCGCGCTGGTAGAATGCCATCGGCGAACCCAAGTCACCTTCAACCCTGAGCCACAAAAATTCTATATCAGGGCGATTATAATTTATATCTAAACTTTTAAGCAATGCGATTATTTCCTTTCTCGTCTTGCAAATTCCAATATGAAGTGAAAATAACCAGGTATGGGCAAGGACATTAGGACTGATTGTATAATCATTTATTCTCCATATTTCTTTCAGAACCTTATTTAATGCGATTGAATCTGTAAGCCGTAAATTAATTTCTTTGCCATTCCTTATATATGACCCATTAGGGATTCTAAAATTTCCTGCATAATTATCAATCAATTCATACTGCAGAAAGTTTTTAATCAAACCCCTACGAACATAACTTTTTATCAGACTATCAAGACGGATAATAACATTTGCAACTTTTATTGTCTCTTTAACAAATTTTTCAGCACGCTCATCATCACCATAATTATTGATATATGTCGCGTTAAAATATGCCCCATTAAAATAGCATTCTTCAGTCGAAGTTGCGAAAACAAGAGTAATTATTGGTGGAAACACTATTCTTCCTGCGCACATTTCACACTGCATCAGAAAATTATATTGATTTTTCATTTGAAAGTCAATGGAGTCTTGCACTATCTTTCCTCCTTATCCATTTCACTTTTATGAAAAAGCGAAATGGGTATAATAATAACCTTTTACCAATATAAATGGCTGATATATATATTAAGAAATATCATACATTAACGCATCACAATATTTTCAAATCTAAAATTCGGTCAATGCGGAATGTCCTTTCTTCTCTTTTCTCTTCACAATATGCCCTCAAGCCCAAAAATTTCTTATTTTGAAAATTAAATTCACCAACTTCATAGGGATGGATTATCCTCCTACTCTTCTCATCATTGGGTTTTAGATAGACAATTTCCAGTGGGCATCTTTTTGCAATTGCATTCTTTATTATCTCAATTTTTTTCTCAAGAGAAACCTCCCTTTCCGATAATTTATATTGGAAATTTGTTAAAAATTGGACAATCTTTCGGTCTGTGAATATATGCCCCTTTTTGATTGGCTTTGCCAAACTAATCCCTTCAAATGATGTGCATCTGCTTAATGCTACATAGACCTGTCCACCGGCAAATGTCCCCCTGCCAACATCAATTATTACTTTGTCAAATGTCTTCCCCTGACTCTTATGAATTGTCACTGCCCAGGCCAGTTTTAGTGGATACTGGGTAAACCTTCCGATCGTCTCGGATTGAATCATCTTTGTTTTCTCGTCATAATAAAAATGGAAAATCTCCCAGATAAAGGGTGTAACATACTCCCTATTACCATTCTGAAATTGAACCGCTATTGTATCACACTCCTCCTTTCTACTATAACGGACATTCAAAACCCTGCCAATTGAGCCATTGACCCATCTTCCTATTGGGTCATTATTCAACATCATCACCTGGGCACCGGGTTTTATTGTTAGAATATAATCAGTCGGAAAAGAATTTTTATCAAACTCGCCCTCAATATCAGCAGTCCACTGATAGGTTTTACCCGGTAACTTATCAAGATATTCGTTATTAATCTGGTATGCCATCTCATTAAGGGTTGTGAGATATACAATAAAATCGCCTTCTCCCCTATTTAGCAGTGCACCGACACGAGTATTTAAAAACCTTATGTCTTCTTCGGTAACTGTATTATTCCTGATTTTATTTAAGAGCTCAATAAAATTTGCGTCCTTCTGGCGATAGACCTTTTCAAGCTCAATAAACTCCATCGGTAGATCCTTAAAGACATTTGCGTCAAAGAAATAGGCGCTTTCATAATGCTCGCTGAAGATTTTCTTTTCTTTTGATGTTACAACTGGAGGTAATTGATACAAATCACCGATAAAAATCATCTGAAGGCCCCCAAAGGGTTTAGATGCATCCCTTCCATTCAGCCTTAAAAAATGGTCAACACAATCAAGCAAATCTGCACGTACCATAGAAATCTCATCTATGACGATGGCATCAAGTTCTTTATACGTCTTGGCATCTTTTGGTTTTAGTTTTTTGATGGTTTGGATAGTGACATCGGGCTTGAACCTAAAGAATGAATGGATTGTCTCACCCTGCACATTGAGGGCGGCAACACCGGTCGGTGCCAAAACAACAATCTTTTTATGGGTAATATAGCGGAAATATTCCAAGAGTGTTGACTTGCCTGTCCCTGCCTTGCCAGTAATAAAGACATTCTTATTGGTATTTTCCATCAAATCCAGCGCCCTCTTAAACTGTTCGTTGAGTTCGATATTAATAATGTTTAGCATATGAATCAATATACATATATCTACATATATGTCAAGAAAAAATTAAAAAGCAAGGCTAAAGCCTTGCCCTACTTCCGGTACTCAAATGCATTACACAAGTAAAAATTCTTTATATAGACAATTGTGCATATGTAAATATGCACAATTATAAACTTTTCAATATTAAATTGACTACAAATTGGATTTCTTAAATAGATTTATTGTAAAAAGGATAATAAAATGTGTAAGTCTTTAATTTTTTATAAAGGCAAATTGTGCGATAAATCGCACCGCTAAACTTTCGTGTATCCTGTAGATCTCATAAAGAAGGTGCCACCACAATGATAGATAAGTCCTGCCTTTTCAGTATCCCAGACACCATCCTTGAATAAATCTTCTTCGGCTTCGGCGTATAAAACCTCACCAAAGAATACGATATGGTCGCCGATTTCTATTGAATCAACTACCGAACATTCAATTGAACCTATGCATTCTTTTATCTTCGGGGTCTTTATTAGTTTTCTTGCCTTTTCTGGCGTGAGTTTTGCCTCCTTAAATTTATCCACATCCCTGCCTGAGTGTGTGCCACAATAGAGCATCTGCTCCAATAAATCCCAGTTTGGAATATTTACAATAAATTCACCAGACTCTTTTATCAGTTCAAGAGAAAATCTTTCTTTACCCACTGAGATTGCCAGTGCCGGTGGTTTTATTGAGACCGGCGTGTGCCAGGCAACGGTGATGATATTTGATTTATCTTTGTAGTGGGATGTAACAAGCACAACATTTCCCGAATTTATTAATCTATTTGCTTTTGAAATAGGAACTTCTTTTTTCATAATTCACCTTCCTAATCCAGTTCAACTATCGGTACAAAGGCATCTATCTGTTCACCTTCTTTATAATTTATTTTTTTAACGACTCCATCTCTGGGTGCCCGCAATTCATTCTGCATCTTCATCGCCTCAACGATTGCCAATGTTGTGCCTGCATTAACTTTATCTCCAATCTTCACAGGAATTTTTACCAGCAAGCCGGGCATTGGAGACACAACCGCATTTGATTTTTCAGTAGCAGCAGCTCCACTTTTGACTTTCTCTAATTTTTCGGTTTCAAATACATAATATTCTCCGTCAATCGCTACATATTTTTTATCTGTCCCTTCCGCATAGAAAATATTGAAAGATTCATTATTTATTTTAAACTGTATAGCATTGATTGTATTTCTAAAATCACGAATTTCGTATGTCCTACCATTAATGGCTATTTTGTATTCATCTTTTTCCTTTTCTAATTGAATTGCATAAATTTCATTAAGAAATTTAAGTTTTATTTCCATAATCTAAAAATTTTTTGTAGAGTAAATTCTGCTACTACAATTTGGAAATTCAGATATTGTTTTGGAATCTGGGATTTGAATTTCAAAGAGAACATATTTCCCACCTTCCAATCTCCAACCAGGGATTTGACTCAGAAACAGCATGGTGTGTTTCAGAAACACGGACCTGTTTCCTGTTTAAACTCTGTATAGCAGCAGCAATAAGGGCAATATCAATCTTTTCATATTTTGGCAGAAGGGTTTGGAGATTATCATCTATAAAATGAGTATGGAGTTCACCATTTCTAAATTGCTTCGTTTCAATTATCCTTTTCAAAAATGGAATGTTTGTCTTAATCCCTAAAATTATATAATTTTTTAAAGCCTGTATTGTGCGGTTGATTGAATCATCTCTGGTTTCTGCCCAGACAATCAACTTGGAAAGAATCGGGTCATAGTGGGATGGAACATTCCAGCCTGAATAGATTCCAGAATCAACCCTGACACCGGGCCCTTGTGGTTCCTGCACAAACAGAATCTTTCCCGGCGATGGCATAAAATTATTATCCGGGTCTTCCGCATAGATTCTTGATTCAATTGCATGCCCACGCTGTAATACATCCGCCTGTTTAATATCAAGTTTTTCACCTGCAGATATCATTATCTGGCGTTTAACAATATCATAACCGGTAACCATTTCGGTTATCGGATGTTCCACCTGAACCCGGGCATTCACCTCAAGGAAATAGAAATTTTTGTTCTGGTCCAGAAGAAATTCTACAGTACCCGCATTCACATACTCTGCAGCGGTAATAATCCTCTTTGCGGTCTCTCCCATCTCTTCACGCAATTGAGGGGTTAATGCGGTAGATGGAGTCTCTTCAATTATCTTCTGATGTCGTCGCTGGATTGAACATTCCCTTTCACACAGGTGAACTACATTACCATATTTATCCCTTAAAACCTGAAACTCAATATGTCTTGGTTTCTCAATATATTTTTCTATGTATACACTCTCATCACCAAATGTACTCTTTGCCTCACGCCGACTCAATTCAACAGTTTCTTTCAATTCTTTTTCACTGCGGGCAATATGCATCCCCTTTCCTCCACCACCGAGTGCTGCCTTGACAATAACTGGATACCTCACCTCTTTTGCAACTCTTAGATAGTCATTCATATCAACACCAGAGATTTCCATTCCCGGGATAATTGGTGCATTGATTTTCTTTGCGGTAATTCGCGATGCAACTTTGTCCCCAACGAGGGCAAGTGCCTTTGATGATGGACCGATGAAGACAATACCATTATCCTCGCAGGCCCTTGCAAAGGAAGGATTTTCTGCCAGAAATCCATATCCTGGATGGATCGCCTCGGCACTGGTCTTTTTTGCCGATTCAATAATTACTGGAATATTCAGATAACTTGCAAGCGGTGCGGGCTCACCAATGCATATCGCCTCATCGCAATAATGGAGATGTAATGATTCTCTATCAGCAGTAGAATATACACCAACGGTCCTTACCCCCATCTCTCTACATGCCCTTGCAACCCTTATTGCAATCTCTCCGCGGTTGGCAATTAGAATTTTCTTAAACATAAAATTTTCTGTAGTCTCCATCTTTAGATGGTCGATTCTGTGCCGTCCAGTTAAAACAGGACGTTACTGATGTAAAAAGTTTTCGCATCGTTATAATTCCTACGTCCATCTTGGCTTTCTCTTTTCCAAAAATGCGGACATTCCTTCCTGTGCCTCTTCAGAAATTCTCATCTGAGCAATCACTTCTGCGGTATATCTTTTGAATTCATCAACCGACATCTGGGGCACCGTGCGCAAAAGTTCCTTGCATTTCTTTATCGCCTCGGGTCCACTTGAGAGCAATTGATTCACAAGCCCATCAACTGCCTTGTCAAGACAATCGGGCGGGACGATGATATTTACAAGCCCAGCATTGAGTGCCTTCTCGGCCGACATCCGCTCTCCCGTAAGAAAGAATTCCCGACACCTCCCTTCTCCACACTTTTTTACAACATAAGGAGAGATGCAGGCAGGGATTAAACCTAATTTTACTTCGCTAAAACTAAATTTTGCATCGGTTGAGGCGATGGCAATATCGCAGACCGCAACAAGCCCGGTTCCACCACCGATTGCATAACCCTGAACCTTGGCGATTGTCGGCTTTGAACACGAATAAATTTTATAGAGCATATCAGAAAGGGCAAGGGATTCTTTCAGGTTTTCCTCATAGGAATAATCCTTTACCCTTCGCATCCAGTTTAGATCAGCGCCTGCACAGAAGGAATTACCTTCACCGGAGAGTATCACCACCCTTATTGATTGGTCTTTTTCAATCTCATCAAAAACCGCGTTCAATTCTTCTATCATTTTGTCATTAAAGGCATTGTGGACATCAGGACGATTCAATACAACATTACCACAACCATTCTGAATCTTAAAGATTAGTGTCTCAAACCCTTTGCTGTTCATACAGCAATTATACTTAGATTGCTGAAAAATTCAAGCAATTCTTGCTTTTATTAGTTTATTTGACTTTGATTATTTTATAAAGGTAACCATCTTCAACAATCAATAGATAAACACCACTACTATAATTACTAAAATCAAAATATCCATTCTTTAGTCTTCCCAAGAATTTCCCGGCAGGGTCATAAATTGCCCCAGAAACCGAACTATCAATTCTAAACGCATTGCTCACAATGAATGACTTTATCAAGATTCCCTTTCCTTTTTGTTCATCTTCTTCTATCCCTACACTTACATCAAGGTTTCCATATATATCATAGTCAGTTCTATATTCCTGCCAGACTGTTAGAAATTTATTATTCGCTCCGAGATCATGATCGCAGTTATAGCAATTATAATTTATGTTGGAGATATTAAAATAAGGTCCAAGCGGAGTTCCCGTAGTGCTGTAGAAGCGACCGCATATTTGGTTATAAGAACCTACTATCTTTGAGAAAGTAACAAGATAGTTTACTCCCGAATATTTGACTGCGAGTGAACTATAGTCTACTGTATCTGCTATAGTGAATGGTGAACCTAACGGATTTCCACTCGCTGATAGTATACATCCTTTAATTGTGTAAGTATAACCAACCGGTTGATATTCGATCCAGCACAAAAGATAATTTATTCCACTCCAGGCAATTCGTGTTATATAGGCAGACTGAGACAAAGTCAAGACATCAATAATATTACTTCCGTAAGACCCATTCGGATTTACAAATCGTCCCATTATTTTGTAAGGTGTAAAAGAAGGGCACGACCATACAACAAAATAATTGGTCCCGTTATAAACAACTGATGGATAATAAAAATAAGGCTGTGTACCGGTTCCAATTTGAATTCCATTGGGGTCAATTACGCTTCCGGCGGTTGAAATTCGGGCACCATATATTTCGTTATAGCTATTACGGCTATCAACCCATACAGCAAAATAGTATCCACTGCCGAAACAGATATCTGGAGACTGCTGAACACCAGGGGCATTAGAGATGAAAAATGAATTAATTGAATCACAGGTAGAGGTGACACGCACCCCGACAATATTGCCGACACTTCAACAACTGTCTCTCAAAGCAACCAAAAAATTGACACCGTCATATGCAACCCGCGGTGGATATGCAGCCTGACGATTAAAAAGTAACTTACCATTAGGGTCAAGCACGCTTCCGCTGTTTGTAACTCTTGCACCATACAATGCATATAAACCTGATGAACTATAATATCGCAAATCACTCCAGAATACATAAAACTGATTATTTCCGTAAACCGCGCAGGGTGAATGTTGGTTAGCGGTATAATCACATATTACAAAGTTAGCATTTATAATAAGATTAACAAAAAGTCCTAGGCTCAAGCACATATTTCTCCTTTCGCTATAATATATATAAAATTTATAAAATTTCAAGGCTCATTTTTTCCATTTATTAACAACCTTCAATGCCTTCAAGGCACTTTTCTCTTTATCCTTTATTTCCAGCATAATATCAAAATCAAATTCAATGGTTGATTTAATGTAATTCTCAAAATCATTTATATTTATATGGTGGGTATGGGTTCCTATCCGCGCACCCCTTTTTTGTGTGCTGTAGTCGGTCATTAACAATCCATCTTTTTTCCGCCAGGTTTTCATTGCTGTCTTTAACGCTTCCAGATATGATTCACCATTGTTTAAACAGGAGTGATGGAAATAATCAAATAATACTGGAATACCAGTTTCTTGAGAGATGTACAGACAATCATTAACCGAATATAACCGCTCATCATTTTCAATCACCAATCTATTTTTGATAATTGATGGTAATTGACGATAATTCGTTATAAACCGGTCAATTGATTTTCTCTTATCATCATAAACACCACCAATATGAATCTGCACCTTTGCGGTTTTATCCAGTTCCATCAAATCAAGGATTTCACAATGATAGATAAGTTCTTTAATGCTGTTTTTAATTATTTCTTTATTGGGTGAATTAATTAAGACAAACTGGTCTGGATGCATTGAGATTCTGAAATTATGTTTTTTTATATATTTGCCGATTTCTTCAAATCGGTCTTTAAAATAAAATTGCCACCTGAACCTATTTATCGGGTGGCTTGCAAATGGAACAAGGTCAGAACTGATTCTGAAAAATAATAGATTATGCTGGACATTAAATTCAAGGATTTTCTTAAGACAGTCAAGATTATTATTTATTTTATCAATGAGATTTTTTTCTGAGTAATTCTTTAATCTAAAAGTAGAATTTGCTATGCAACCAATAGATAGATTTATGCAGGGATAACCGATTTTCATCTCGCAATTATACTCAATAGATAATCAAATACAAGATACAAAGGAGAAATCCCTCGGGAACAAATAAAACTTAAACTGTATAACACTCTCTCTCAGTTACTCTATATGAATCTGCACAACACCTTAAAATCATTCTCCAAAACTTTTTTCATATTGATATTATAGACTACAACCGCCGGATGATACATTGGACTTATTTTAATCTTCCCGTATGGACTATCTGCATCAAAGAATTTTCCATGAAGCCGGCTTATTCCCTGAATTTTATCTTTCAATCCGAATTTCTCAAGAATAAATGCGGTGGCGTAATTTCCGAGTGTGCAGATTATTTCTGGCTTGATAATCGCTATTTGCCTTTCTAAATATGGTGCGCAGGCTTTAATCTCATCCGGTTTAGGATCGCGGTTATTTGGTGGTCTGCATTTTAAGATATTGCCAATAAAGATGTCCTTGCGCTTGACTCCAATAAGTATCAAAAGTTCATCAAGAATTTTTCCTGCATCGCCACAGAATGGCCTGCTGGTTTTATCCTCATTTGCCCCGGGTGCCTCGCCGATTAACATTATTTTTGCCGAAGGATTACCTTCGCCGGGCACCGCATTTGTCCTTGTCCTGTGCAATGGACAGCGCTGGCAAGAAATTATTTCGTCTGAAATTCTATCTAAACTATCCATTGTAATCATTCAACTGCTTTACCTCACTATCAAGCCATTTCAGATAACCTTCATAACCAGCAATTATGGGAACAGCAACTATCTCCGGTGTCTCGTAGGGATGATTTTCTTTGATTGTCATTTCAATTTCTTTATAAAGGTTCTTTTTACTCTTCATAATACACAGGCATTCCTCTGCACTCTCAATATTACCCTTCCACCAGTAGGTGCTTTTAATCGGTCCCAAAATCTGAACACAACCGGCAAGCCGTTTTTCTATAACTATTTTTGCAATTTTTTCTGCATCATCTCTTTTTTCAACGGTTGTAAAAATTTGGATGTAATCACTTATTTGTTTCATAATAACACCTCACTTTCAATTGGCTCTTGCTTTATTTTTTCACAAAACCTTTGTTTAAACACTCTTTTATAATTGAATGGGCATATTCCCACAATTTGAGGGAGCCACTTTGTATAATTACCTGATTGACCTTTATTATCTGCTCGTATGTTATATTATATCTTTGCCAGGCATATCCTTTTGTATAATAATTCTGCATAATTGGATCAAATCTATCTAAGGCTGCTGCAAATTTTGTCTCTGGTGTTTTCCTATCTTCAAATTCCTGCCATAATTTATAAAAATATTTAGATTGCTCCCTTGGTAGAATGCCAAAAACCTTTTTGCTGCAAGTCTTTCTTTTTTAGATTTTCTTTTATAATTCCTTTTATATAGAAGCAAATCACCCGTCTCTATCTCCACAATATCATGAATAAGAACCATCTTAATAACTTTTGAAATATCAACCGCTTGATTTGAATATTTGGCAAATACGATAGCCATTACTGCCAGATACCAGCAATGTTCCGCATCGTTATCCTGTCGCGAATTATCAAACAGACAGGTTCTGCGGAAAACTGATTTTATATCAATCCCTTTCAGAAAATCAATCTGCCTTTTTAATCTGTAGTTCATACTACCTCCGGTTGATTTATCTTACATTCTGGTAATTACCAGAATTTGAGAATGAGATAAAAAGGGAGTTTTTCATTGTCAAAAATAGGTTTATCGCCTTTCTTATAATTAGACAATCTTCTCATTTGTATGTAAGTTTTTCCTTGATGGCCGTTTTAAGAAATTTGAAGTTTTCTTCTATGTAGAATTTTCTGTCAACATCTTCTAATATTGAGCCAAGTTTTACTGTGTAATCAAGTTTTGATAACTTTTCAATTTGTTTTAAAAGTCTCTTCAGAGTATTTTTATCCTCAGGCAAATTTATTCCACGCCTCAAGAGAAATTCAATATCAAAAACATCCCTTATCTCTTTCCTTGTTAAGAAGGCATCAACCTATGCTGACATCATATCATCTAAAGAAACAACATTTACTGGCACTTGAATATTGCAAAATCTGCTGAAGGCAATCGCCTTTTCAAATTTAATTTTTTTAGCTTCCTTGCGAATGTCAATTTTTAGACCCCTTGGATATTTATCCGATTTTATTTCAAAGAGTATGGTATAAAATTTAATTGCTGCATAAGAAATACGATAAGATTCAATAAGACACAACTTCAAGGAATTGAATAAGTCTTTTATATTTAACTTCTTTGTCAGCCAGAAGTCTAAGTCAACCGAAAAACGATTTAGGCCATATCTTCTGAATATCGCAACCTTGAGATTACTTCGTTCATCAATAATAAACGGTATTACCAAACCTGAAACCCTGCCCTTTTCTTTTGTGTTTATCCATCTTATAATTGTACAATTGTGCAATTATGAAATTGATTACTACACAATAACTTCATCAACTTCGTGGGCAAAATTTATCTTAAATGGCATAATAAATAGGTAGTATTGATATGCCGGGTCTTTTTCAATATGACCATCCACATAGACCTCCCAATCAAACCCCAATGCCTTAACTTTTTCAAGTTGCCTTTGGGCGAATCTGTAGTAGGGATTAAATTGAATAGCAATTTGGAGAAAAAATTTGCCTTTTTCAAAGTTTTCAAGTGCCAGATAGCATATCGCCTTTTTGGCATATAGCCGATAGAGTTCAGGATTAGATATTCTCTTTTCTAACATAAACTTGAAGATTTTATTTATCTTCTTTAAACCGGTCTCATAGTCTTTATGCTGAGTTTCATTGGCATTAACATATATATTCCCACCCACAATCTCATAATGGTCTCCAACCCTGCCCACACGGGTAGGAAATGACTGCCCTTCAAAGACTTCAAATGTGAGTGAATACTCTTTAACCTCGTAAATCCTGCCGGTTATGATATCTTCTAAGACAAGGCCAGAACCCAGTATTTTCTTTATGACCTTAAAATAACTATAGACATTTTCCTGAAGGTCTTTGTAGATTTGGAGCCTATCTATTTTTAAATGATACGGATTCCGATAATAAAAATCCTCAAGTGGGGTCTTACCATTGCTCAATCTGAAATCATAGACAAACCACTCATTAAAAAGGCTATTCTCTTCTTCACTGCGAAATTGAATTTGTCCATCTTCAATTTTCGGAGCATCGTCTCCAAAGAATTCCTTTAATGCCCTTGAAATCTCATTACAGAATTTAGGATTAGAAAAGTAATGATTCAACAGCCTCTTAATTGTTCCTGGTTCCATGATTATCACTCCCGTTATACAAAAACCATCTGAATCTATATCCTAAACCCACTGCAAGATTTTGGGGATTGTTGTAATACGGAATTTGATAACCAAGATAAACAAGAAAAAGACAATAAAATCTAAATTCTGCTTTAGGCATAAATACCTCAATCTAAAAAATTATATCTATTTTGATGAAGATGTCAATTTTTGAGAATAAATTCTATACTCCCGATATTTTGCAGAACAACCCACCATCCGGTATGAAGCACTACCACCACAGTGTAGCAAAAACATAGATTATTCCAATAATCATAAATAGCGCACCGGCAATATATGAAATAATCTTGCGGCTGATACGCTCGGTGAGAAGCCTTCCAATAAATATTGCCATCAATGATAGAATTGCCAATGCACACAGCACGCCGGCAAGCACAAAAACTGGATTATATTTTGTAGCAAATATACCGGCGGCAATTTGGGTTTTATCCCCAAATTCCGAGACGAAGACAACACCAAAAGCAGTCAAAAACGGATTCTTCAATTCGCATTTCGTCTCTTCTTTCTCTCTATTTAACAGTGTAATAATACCAAAGATAATGAATATTATTCCGCCGGCGAGGTTGATATATTTTTCAGGTATGAGATTTGTAGCAAAATTTCCTAAAACAACTGCGATGCCATCAGTAATAAAAAATGCCACGAGGGTACCAAAGAACAAAAGCAAATGTTGTCTTGTCTGTGTAGCAAGGCATAGAATTGCAATCTGGGTCTTATCACCCAATTCCGCAAGACCGATTGTAAAAAATGGAATGATAAAATCTTGAAACACTATGTACTATATCGCCTCAGGATTAACAAACATATCAACCCAGGGAAGTGTATATGTGAACTTGATATAAAGAAATGCTGAGATTATTAGTAGAGATATGATGACAATTCTAAAAGTTTTAGAGATTTTTGTCTGTTCAATACTACGCTCTATGGAGACTCCAAAAATGCCGGAGATATAGGTGACCGAGATTGCCCAGAATACTTCAATAAGATTAGATTGTAATCTACCAAAGATTGCTGGCATCAGATACCAGATTAGAAATATTATCCAGGGAACAAAAACCGCTGAGAGAAATCGCGGATACCAGAAACTACTTGTATTTTTTGTTTTTTGTTTTACTATGAAAAATTCAATTAGGTTTGTTAGTAGATAAGCCCAGAAAGCCATTTTCAAATGCTGGAATATTGATTCATCTATGCCACAGAATGGTGTAAGAAAACTCCAGCCGGTCAGGTCATATCCGAAATGTAGCGTCGAAAATAGAACTAAATAAAGCAATGGTTTAAGGAAGATCTTCATTTAAAAAATCGTCTGTTAAGACGAATCTGCAAATCCACTATTTTTTATATACTAATAGTTAGGTCAAAATTGATAGTAAACTGACAATAATCCATAATGTATCCAGGCAAAACTGTAGACTGCTGACACATCTGCACCGCCCTCAACTGTTCTGTATCCAGTAGCAATATTCAGTGATTTAGATGGATAATATCGCAATTTCAATGCGCCATCAAATGCCCTTCCGGGACCGCCCGCAAGTCCTTCAAGGTCAAAAACGATTCCCCATTTGTCAGAAAATTTCTTCTCCATTCCAATATGTAGTAAAGGCACAAATCCCAGGTCTGTTTTTTCTGCAGCCCTGTCCGGCTGTTCAAGTCGTATCTTCGCATCCCTGATTTTTGCTGTAAATCCAATCCAGCATTTACAATGGCGTTTCTGATTTGAACACAGCATATAACTATAGCCTAAACGATAGGAATTAAATTTATATGTAGCATCCGTAGGAATTCCCGGCAAAAATGTTTTGCCACAAAAGTCTACATTAGTTTCAAATGTTCCACTTTTTGTGTAAAATAGAGGTGCAAGTAGAATGTGAAGATTATGTCGTGATGTGATGTTCCACTTAACATACAAGCGGGCAAAAGGTAATGGACCCTTGCCAATGAGTTCAACGAGTGAAAATCGTGTGCCTTCTGATGTATTTGGAATCTGCGCCACATTTCTACTCTGCCAGACCGCCCCACCTTCCAGTTCAGCAGAAAACCTGCTGTATTCATAATTAGCCAATAATGGCGGGACAAATAAAAACAAGGATAATGCAAATTGTAAATATTTCATTTTTTCCTCCTTTTTTATCTATTTACCAATTTGCTTAATATTTAGTCCGAACCTTTATTAACAATTGCTTTTTTTCTGTATCAAGTATTGCCAGAATGAAATCATATAAATCTTTTTCTAAAGTCATTTTGATTTCTTTTGTTTTGTGCATAATATCATCACCCGCGGTTTTGCATTGATACAGTCCTTTTGTCTCGGGCAAATCAAGCGACTTAATTGCTTTTTCGTATAATTGTTCTATTGTTGGATTGTATATTGAACCTTCTTCTGGAAAATCTTTCCCTGTCTCTTTATAAGACCTTATTATCCCCTGCTTTGTAGATTCAACCCCAAGCATCTTCATCAAAAAATCCTTTGAGATTGGTAGCTCAAGCCACTTACCACTATTCTGTGCATTGGCCAGATATTTTTGAAAATCTTTTTCATCAAATTGAAAGACAATGTCTATTCTCAAACCTTCCCGTCCAAAAAAGCCAGGCTCTTTTGGATTAACACGGCAGTAAATTGTCTTTGCCGAAGCAGGCAATGAGAATTCACGCCGAAGTATAGTTTCATCAGATTCAGGGGAGCAGACAACAAAAGTCAACAAAGAAAAACAAAAAATATTTGACCATTTCATCAATATTTTTCAGTCCAGCCAAAGCCTGCTCTGCTTTTTCATCATCGCCTCAATCCTCTCCCTTCAAGAGTGAGAATTTTCTCTCTCCTTATTCTCGAGATACACAGTGCGAATTGGAAATGGAATTTTTATATTTTCGTCCTTAAATCGTTTATGCAATCTCTTGACAAATTCATGTTTAATTATGAATTGACTGGCAAATTCTTCCACGCGTAGTATAACCGTGAATTGGATACCGGATTCTCCGAATGTATGATAGCGAATAAATGGTTCAAAATCTCTTATCCCACCTGGGACTTCGCGCAGTGTTTCTTTCGCAACCTCAATCACAACCTTCTCCACCTTCTCTAAATCGCTGTCATAACTCACACCGACCTGCATTAGAACTGCCATCCCCTTCTCTGGTAAATGATAATTCTTTACTATGGTCTGGGCAAGTTTTGCATTCGGAATGATAATCAGATTGTTAGATAATTCGCGGATTGTAGTATTGCGCCAGGTTATATCTTCAACATAACCGTCTTCACCGCTTGCTAATTTTACATAATCACCTGGTTTAACCTGTTTTGACACTATTATCTGCAAACCGGCAAAAAGATTACTCAGTGTATCTTGAAGGGCAAGTGCAACTGCAAGACCACCAATACCAAGACCGGCAAGTATCGGGGCAATAGAAATACCCAAGGCATTAAGGATAATAAGTATCCCGATAAGCAAAACAAATACTCTTGTAATATTGGTAAGAATTGTTGTCCTTGGAATTGCCTCTTTAATTGCTGTAGAGTATATATCTACAAAACCTACCGCAATATTGGCAATGACCGCAGTTATTGAAAATATTGTAATAACAAGCAATATCTTGCTAACAATAAACAAAGCCTGGGGGTCGATAATTACACGAGGAATTGCAATGGATAAACCAGCGATTAAAAACCATAGAATAACCCAACCCTGCATTGCATGTATGATTATCTCGTCGCCACGCCATTTAGTCTTTTTCGCCAGACTCTTTAGCCAGCCGAATACGACCACCTGGCATATAAAACCGATGACCACTGAACTTGTTAATATGATTATCGGAAAAATGTATTTCAATATGATTTCTTTCAATTAATCCCCTTTCATATCTTTATCAACAATTCGATTCTTATTTCTGTTAGTTTCCTCATTAATTTCCTGTCTTTTAATCAAAAAATAACCACCAGTAATTGCAAGAATTATAATTCCTATCCCGATAAGTGTCAAGGGTGGCGATTTTTGAATATCAAG
>CBFGJP010000042.1:0-22485 GCA_965649105.1 Caldifarciminota bacterium | reverse complement strand
GTAAAGAGAATGACTACTAATTCAAACCTGCAATTCCCTTATTATTCGCCTGCGAATCTTAATTTATTTTGGGTAAGATCTTATTTTGATGAAAGACGGAGACTCATTAAAGCATAACCATTCTTTCAATTGCCTTAAAAGCCTTTATTCTTATCTCTTCATCCACCGAAATTTTATATTTCATATCTTCCAACGCCCAGAGCACTTTCTCCAGGGTGGTCAATTTCATATTCGGGCAAAGTGCATTGGGATTTCCGGGGATGAATTCCTTATCCGGATTTTCTTTTTTCAAACGATGGAGTAATCCTATCTCCGTGCATATTATAAATTGCCTATTGGAACTATTCTTTGCATATGTTATCATCTGGGATGTAGAACAAATTTCATCCGCAATTTCCTGGACTTCAATTCTACATTCTGGATGAACAAGAATCTTTGCTTCTGGATATTGTTCTTTCAGTCTTAATATTCCCTCCCTGGTGAATAACATATGGGTCGGACAGAATCCATTGTAAAGATGGAATTTTTTATCCGGAACCCGCCGCGCAACATAACTGCCCAGATACTTATCAGGAACAAATATAATCTCTTTGTTATTCAATACTTTTGCTATCCTAATTCCATTGGCAGATGTGCAGCAAATATTTGAAAGGGCTTTAACTTCAGCCGTTGAATTAATATAGGTAATAACTCCGGCCTCAGGATATTTTTCTTTTTCTCTATTCAATTTTATAGGATCGATCATATTTGCCATTGGGCATCCCGCGTGCATGTCCGGCATTAAAACCGTTTTTTGGGGGTTAAATATCTTCGCAGTTTCAGCCATAAAATGTACCCCACAGAAGACGATCACATCTGCTGAGACATCTTTTGAGATTTTAGCCAACTCCAGAGAATCACCCACATAATCACCAATATCTTGAATTTCAGGTAACTGGTAATTATGAACCAAGATAACTGCATTTCGCTTCTTTTTCAATTTTTCAATCTTCTCTATTATTTCATTCATCTGTCACAATACCTTTGGTTATTATATAATCAAGTGGATTGACTGGAACTCCACCAATCCTTATTTCATAGTGAAGGTGGGGGCCTGTGGTTTTGCCACTCGTTCCCACATAGGCGATGATATCCCCTCTTTTTATTGCTTGTCCCTGTCGGACTTCCGAATTCTGACAATGGGCATAAATTGTTTCAAAACCTTCACTGTGACTTATTTCTATCATAATACCAAAATCTTTTTTATTCTGAATCTTTTTTACAATCCCATCCGCCGTAGCGAAAATTGGCGTACCAATGGGTGCCGCAATGTCAATACCTTCATGCATCCTCATGGTGCCGGTAAATGGATCGGGGGCATAGCCAAAACCACGCATAAACCAGCCATTTACCGGTGGTATTGATGGAATTAAATCTTTTAATCTTTCTTTTTTATTTAGATAATCAACAATTGCCTGGTTGCTTGCATACTGCTGTTCAACCTTGGCTAGCAATTTATCAAGATCCGCCGATAATTTGTTATCTATTTTTTCCCCCTCGCTTACTTTTTCTTTTATCATTTCGTTGATAAAATTATCAATGGGCATTAATCCGGAAAAGTAATTTAGGACTGTATCTCTTTTTGCCAGACTGTCAATTAAAATATTCAACGCTTTAATCTCAGATTCCATATACTCAATGTCTTTCTGAATTATCATATTTTCCCTTGTTAACTGATGCAATCTTTTATAATCAACCCTATTCCGGGCAAAATTAATAATTCCGGAAATAAAAAGTACTATAATCGCAATAATAACAATCAATATTAGCGTAATGATACTCCAATTAATAAGAAGATTAAAACTCTTATTCTTCCGTTCATTAACGACAATAATCTCCAAGCGGACTCCTTTTGGTTGTCATATTATAACATCAAATTTAACAAAGTCAAGGACAATTTAGGCATTGACTTTGTCCATAACTCTGATATAATATAAAGATATATGATATTTCAAGGTGTATTTAAGTCCAGAAACTTTCAAAAAAAGGAGGTATAAATGGTTGAAGGAATGGAAAAGACCTTGAATCCAGGCGAGGTTTTATTTAACGAAGGGGATAAAGGCGACGTTATGTACTTAATTAAAGAAGGGCAGATAAAAATTACTAAAGGCAAAGGTCCAGATGAGCGTGTACTTGCGGTATTAAAAGAAGGTGATTTTTTTGGCGAGATGGCAATAATAGATGGCTCGCCGCGCTCAGCAACGGCAATCGCCATTTCAAAGACATCGCTGCTTGTTATCGATAAAGAGACATTCCGATCAAAGATTCGTGAAAATCCCCTAATTGAATATATCCTTGAAACCCTGACCAAACGGTTACGCAATGCCGATGAACAGATTAAACTTCTAACGATAAAGAGCGAAGAAAGAAGAGTAGTCGCATATATCATTACTAAGGCAAAGGAATTTGGGAAAAGCACATCCGAAGGGATTGAAATCACGCCGTTTTCATTCGAGAGCATGGCACTTACTACAGGCATTGAATTAAATAAAGTAAAAGATTATGTTGATAAACTCTGTCAGGTAAATCTCGTATCATTAAAAAATAATAGCCTGGTTATAAGGGCAGTTGAAGATCTTGACGATTATTTGCGTTATATCGCACTTAAGGAGAAGTTTGAAAAAGTGTAAATAAAATGTCACAGATTCTTATTGATCGTAAAGCAAAAGAAGCAGAGTTAAAAAAACTTCAGGACTTACTTAGTTCGAGTGAAATATTAAAAAATCCAAAGGAATATGCAAACATTTCCAAGCAGTATAAAAAAACCCAGCAATTACTTTTGAAATATCAGGAGTATGAAAAAATCAAAAAAGAAATAGAAGAAATTGACGAGCTATTAAAAAGTGATAATCCTGAACTGCGGGAACTTGCGGAAACGGAACTTGTTAATCTAAATAATAAGTTAGAGGAAATCGAACAAGATATAGATAATTTCTTGAACCCATTTTATGAAGAATATCAGAAAAACTGTATAATTGAGATTCGGGCGGGTGCAGGTGGGAATGAAGCAACCCTTTTCGCAGCTGATATATTTAGAATGTATACCAAATACATAGAAAAGAAAAAGATGAAATACGAAGTCCTCTCATCACACCCCAGCGACCTTGGTGGATTTAAGGAAATTATCTTCCTTGTTTCCGGAGAGAATGCCTACGGAACATTCAGATTTGAAAGTGGCGTTCATCGGGTTCAAAGGGTCCCGGTAACTGAAGCCAGCGGCAGGATTCACACCTCAACGATAACTGTTGCAGTCCTTCCCGAAATAGAGGAATCACAGATAGAAATTTCACCTGATGATTTAAAGATCGATACTTTCAGAGCAGGCGGGCATGGTGGGCAGAATGTTAATAAAGTATCATCAGCCGTTAGGATTACTCATATTCCAACTGGCATCACAGTTGCTTGTCAGGACGAACGCTCCCAGCATCAAAATCGGGAGAAGGCAATGAAGATTCTGCGAGCAAGATTGCATGCGCTAGAATCAGAAAAAAAATTTCGCGAGATCGAAAATCAGCGTCGGCGTCAGATCGGTACGGGTGAAAGGAGCGAAAAAATTAGAACATATAATTTCCCCCAGAACCGTGTAACTGACCACCGCATTGGGTTGAATTTATACAATCTACAGAATATCCTCGATGGTGAACTTGATGAGTTAATTGACTCGTTAAAAAAATATGAAAGAAATAATAAAGAAACTAAGTAAAGACTTCGCTCTCAGCATTGAAGAAACGGAATTGCTTGCCTCAACATTATTGAAAAGGCCTCGTTTTGAAATTTATCTTAATAATAATTATGATCCAATGATTGATAGAAGTTTGAGACTAAAATTTACTTTAATAAAAAACGGAGTACCGGTCGAGTATATCACAAAGCAGGTTCAATTCCTGAAATATCATCTTGTCCTGCATCCCGGGGTTTTTATACCGAGACTAGAAACCGAATATTTTGTTGAACAAATTGGACAATTGATTGAGTTTAAACCGCAGCGAATATGTGAAATTGGAACTGGATGCGGTGCAATTTCTATCGCCCTGGCTGAAATTTTTAACGATGCCAAAATTATTGCCACTGATATCTGTGAACTTGCATTACATAATGCTCGGGAGAATATTTTCAAATATAATTTAGCCAACCGTATTAAATTAATCAAAGCCGATCTGTTCACGGCATTCAAAAAAAATAGTTTTGATTTAATTGTATGTAATCCACCCTACATTCCCAGAGAAAGAATAAATGTACTACCAAAAAGTGTAAGAGATTTTGAACCAAGACGGGCAATAGATGGTGGCAAGGGCGGAACTGTTTTTATCAAAACTTTGATCGACCAGGGGCTTAACTATTTAAGAAATTCAATGAACATTGCCCTTGAAATCGATGAGGACGAAATGGAAGAACTTGATTTATATCTCAAGGGACGATATACGAATTATTTTTTTGTGAAGGACCTATTTGGTAAAATTCGTTATCTGTTCATCGGGAGATTTAACAAATGCAGTATGTAAGATTGATGATAAACAAAAAGAAACCAGATGCCGATAAGAATTTAAAAATTGCCGCTAAAATTTTGAAGCAAAAGGGTTTTAGGTTTTCAAATAAACCGGATTTTATAATAGCGCTTGGTGGCGACGGAACTCTCCTCTCCGCAGTAGCAAATTATGCCCATAGTGATATGCCAATTTTAGGTGTGAATTTAGGTGGTCTGGGATTCCTCACCGATGTAAAATTTTCGCAGTTCAAAAGAATTCTTGAGGCAATTAAAAAAAATCGGTTTCGTATTGAAAATAGAATGATGGTTTGTGCCGAATTAAAAGGTACTTTCTTTTATGCCCTGAACGATATAACCATCTGTACAAATACACCCGGACGGGTGGTTGAATTTTCGGCAAAGATAGATGGTGAATATATTTGTAGGTTTGTTGCGGATGGTATAATAATCGCCACCCCCACCGGTTCTACTGCTTATTCTCTTGCTACCGGCGGGCCAATCTTGATGCCCGATAGTGAGGCAATAATTATGACGCCCATTGCCCCACATACACTTTCGGTAAGGCCCATCGTATTACCGCCAGATTCTAAGATTGAAATTCAGATTGGCAGGAAAGGAAATGCGATAATTGTCGCCGATGGACAAAGAAGCAAAATCTTAAAGACCGGTGAAAATATAAAATTTTATAAATCCCCATATTATGTAAAATTGATAAAACCAATCAATTCAACCTTTTTCAAAACTCTTAAAGAAAAATTGAAATGGGGCGGAAGGGAAAATGCTTAAATTCTTAAGGGTAAAGAATTTTGCCCTGATGGAAGAACTCACATTGAACTTTGAACCAGGATTGACCGTGATCACCGGCGAAACCGGCGCTGGAAAATCAATGATCGTTGAAGCGATTGCGGCACTCTGTGGCGAAAAAATGGACGAAGTCTTAATAAGAACCGGCAAAGAATATGCAGAAATCACAGGAATTTTTGCATTAAATTCTGAAGTTATAGAACTATTAAAAAAGTATAATATTGAAATGAATGAAGAACTTATAATCCGAAGAAGGATTGAACGGGGCAAGAGACAGTTCGCCTACATTAATGACCAGATTGTGGGTCTGTCGCGTTTAAAAGAAATTACTATATGTTTGATTGACCTTGTCGGTCAGTATGAAAATCAATCATTATTCAATGTCTCAAATCACTTAAAACTTTTAGATCGATTTGCCCGGATAGAACATCGCATTGCCGAATACCAGAAAATCTTTAATGAACACAAGAAATGTCAATCAGAACTTAATGAACTTTTGAAGTTACAAAATGAGAAAAATCAGAAATTGGAAACTCTAAGGTATGAGATTGACGAAATTGAAAAAGCAAATTTGAAACCTAAAGAAGAAGAGGCGCTGATTGAAGAAAAAAATCTTTTACTGACGGGTGAAAAACGCGCAAGTCTAATTGACGAAATAATGCCCCGACTTTATGAAGCTGAATCTTCTGCGTATGAAAATCTTGCATTGGTAATTAAGTTTATTGAAGAACTTGGAAATTTAGATACCAGACCTGAGATCAAAAACATAAAATCAATCCTTGAAAATAGCCTCAGTAATATTGAAGATGTCTACAGACAATTGATCAATTATCGTGAACATATTGACTTTTCAAGGGAAAGATTTGAAGAAGTAATGGAAAGGCTTGATCTGATTGGAAGTTTGAAAAAGAAATACCGTAAGGATATAAATGAATTAATTGAGTATTTAAAAAATGCACAAGACGAATTAGGAAGACTGGAGAAAAATGATATCGAAATTAAAAAAATTCAAGAGAAATTACAATTGCTTTTCCAGGATTTGCAAACCATTGCAATTGAATTGTCAAAAAAAAGAAAAACAACCGCCAGGAACATGGAAAAGGAAATTGTTAAAGTCCTCAGCCGACTGGGAATGGAAAGAGCGAGGTTTAAAATTAATTTCTGCGAAAAACCCCTTGATGAAACAGGTATGGATAATGTTGAATTCTATATCTCTACTAATCCCGGTGAAGAAATGAAACCACTGCATAAAGTAAGCTCCGGTGGCGAGATATCAAGAATGACGCTGGGGTTAAAAACAATTCTTTCCGAGGCAGATCACATCCCAATTATAATATTTGACGAAGTTGATACAGGCATTGGGGGAAGGATTGCCGAGGCGGTTGGTGAACTACTTTCTAATCTCAGCAAGGACCATCAGGTTATCTGTATCACACATCTTCCTCAGATTTCGATATTCGCTGACAATCACATTCTGGTCAAAAAAGAAATAAGAAAAGATACAACACAGATAAATGTATTAAAACTTGATGAGGAAATGCGTAAAATGGAGATCGCCCGAATGCTTGGGGGAAAAGAAATTACCAGGAAAACCATAGAACATGCTGAAGAAATCCTCCAGAAACGGAGAAAAAGTGGATAAAAAATTTACAATTTCTAATGCCATAACACTTTTCAGATTTTTGCTTTTACCATTTATAATATATTTTCTTGTAAAAAAAGAACGCATCATTGCGTTTATAATAATGCTTATTGCACTCTTTTCTGATGTGATTGATGGCTATGTGGCAAGAAAGTTTCATCAAGAAAGTGATCTGGGTAAAGTTCTTGATCCGCTCTGTGATAAAGTTTCTCTTGCAATAATACTTTTGACCCTTTTACTGATTAATTCGGTTCCGCTCTGGGCAGTTATTATAATCGCCTTGAGGGATATATTAATTCTCGCCGGCAGTTATATCTTGTTCAAACAAAAAAGGACTGTATACAAATCAAATTTTTTTGGTAAAATCACTGGCTTTCTCTTTGGGTTGATGATTCTTGCATTTACCCTGAATCACCAAAAACTTGGGATGTTCACCCTTTATACTTCTATCCCATTTATGATTGGTGCGTTCATCACATACTGCCAGAGATTTATTTTGACTATCCGTCAAACCAATTAAGGAGGCAAATAAATGAAGCCAATCTTTTTTACCAAAATGGAAGGTACAGGAAACGATTTTGTATTGATTGACAATCGCGAAGAACAGTTCAGCAGTGCTGTTAGTAAAGAAGAAATAAAGGAGACCGTGGTCAAGATGTTAGACCGACACTACGGTATTGGTGGAGATGGATTGATTCTTATTGAAAATTTCAAAGGTTATTTTTTCAGTATGAGATATTTTAATTGTGATGGCAGTGAAGCAGACACCTGTCTTAATGGTGCAAGATGTGCTGTGAAATTCGCCCAGCGTTTGGGAATTATTGAAGACAAAGGTAAATTTTTGACCCCGGCAGGACCAATAGGTTTTGCTTACCAACCGGATATAATCAGTATTGAAATCCTTCCGCCGGTTGATATAAAATTAAACTTCAATCTGTCGATTGCCCGCAAAAAATATAAACTTTCCTATCTTAAACTCGGTGTACCACATACAATTATGTTTGTTGATTCCTATGATGGTATAAATATTGTTGACCTCGGCAGAACAATCCGCAATCACAAGGAGTTTCAACCCGATGGAACGAATGTTGATTTTGTCAAAGTGGATAAAGATTCAATCTTTGTCCGTACCTATGAAAGGGGCATAGAAGACGAAACACTTTCCTGTGGTAGTGGTGTGGTCGCCTCAGCATACATTGCAGTCAAACTCTTTATGACAGCATCTCCGGTCAAAGTGATGACCCGCGGTGGCGCATTAACTGTGACATTAAAGGAAAAACTCTATCTCGAAGGTCCGGCAAACATAATTTACGACGGCACATATTATATTTAAAAATATCTTCCGTGTAAATTTTGATATCACAATTCTTGCAATTTGTCTATCAATGAAGTAAATCAGCGTGCTGACACCTTTTGATTTTCAATAAATCTTATATCATCGTTGCGGGAATTTCTTCTATTAATTTTACTATAAAAATTTAAAAATCTCAAATTTTGCCTTTATGGATAAATGCTGAGAGTAAAGAGTCAAAGTACTACTATGATAATTTGAGCAGATTGCGGGGTGTTGATGGGCCGGATGGAAGTTCAAACTGGTATTATAATGGCAATCCAGTGGATGTTTTATATGAATATGATGATGTGGGAGATTTAACAACAAAAAAGGATGCCAATGGAACATTCACCTATAATTACGATGACATCTATCGACTTAAAGAAATCTGGCGGTATGATGGTCAGCAATCCACCCTCCTTGTTGATTTTATCTATGATAAGGCATTTTTCTCTTATTCTCCTGCGAGTGAATATATCAATCCTAAGGGCAGATTAGGAAAGATGCGAACCTATGGTGTTGATTCCATAATGTATTACTACAATGACCGTGGTGATATGAGCCGCAAGGTAATAGGCATCAATGGGTTATCAAGTTTAAGGCTTTCGACCTATAAATATAACATTGCCTCTGCCTGCACATTATTATCAACCTCAGGCCACTCTGTTAAATACCACTATGATTGCCTTGGCAGATTAAAAGACATCCCCAATCTAATAAATAATCTCACCTACAATCCTGCAGGACAGATAACAAAAATCCAGCGTCCCAATGGTGTGATTGATACATTTACTTATGACAATAGATTAAGACCGACTTTAATAAGGGCTTATAAAACGAGCGATATTCTAAAACTCGGTTACTGGTATGAACCAAATAGTAATGTGGATTCAATCGCAGATTATCTAAATAGCCAGTATTCACAGGGATTTGCCTATGAGGCCTTAAATCGGCTCACCAATGTCTATTCCACAGGTGGAATTCAGAGTTTTACTTATGATGCAGTGGGCAATAGGTTATCAAAGACTGGAGCAAGTTACACTTACTATACTGGCACCAATAGGCTAAAGACCGACCATCGGGGCTGGACATATTATTATGATAATAATGGCAATATCACCTCTCGTTCTGATGGGGCAAATTTTACATATGACTGGAACAATAGGCTGATTCAATATACCAAAGGAATTAAAAGCCTGGACTTTGCCTACAATGCCTCGGGATTGCGGGTAAAGAAGCACTATTCAGAAAGCATGCCACCTGAAGCGCAGGGTGAATTGGGTTCATTATTTACTGATGGCATCAATGACTTGGGGATAAAGTCTAAAGGTTCTGATAGTCTTTATAACAAAGGCAGAGACATTGATAAGGTCTGGGCAAAGGGTAGCGGTTCTTATTATGAATTTGCGATTGTGTACAGGCATCTGTTCAGTGAGACGGGTAAGATGAAGTTGTTTATTACATTAGACCTTGACACAATTCCAAATTCGGGTAGAATTACATTGCCAGAGGATACGATGACCAGAGTTTCAAAGAAGGCTGCCTGGGAATACTGCATCTATGTTGGTGATAATGAATATGGTCTTTATCAATATTTAACCAATTTCCATTTAACCAATTACCAGTCCATGCCCTATGGTATGAGTGTAGTAAAGACCCCTGGTCCAGCCGGGATAGTCAAGATTAAAATCTTAAAGTCCTTACTCTCCGATGCACCGATGCTCCGTTTCACCGTCTCTTCATTTGCCCCTGACCAGCTTCTCAACCCCAACCCCGATACCTTGCACCAGGGTGGTAGTCGTGCCAGTGATGTCTATCCTGGTTCACCTGAGGTCTTTGGTGGTGAGATTCCGGGTTATGTGCAGGTCTCTTCTGGAGGTGTTGCACCAACGGGTGCGGTGGTTGAATACACGGTTTATTATATTTATGATGGTATCAATCCCATCCTTGAACTTGCACCGAATAACAGTATTCTAACAAGGTATGTGTATGCTGGTGGTTTGCATATCGCAAAGATTTCAGGTGCAGATACACTCTGGTATCATTGTGATGCATTAGGCAGTCCGCGGAAGATGACCAATGAGTCAGGTGCTGTAGTCTGGACTGGTGCATATCAGCCCTTTGGTGAGATGCTTTCAGGCAGTGGCAATGTGCATGGGTTTACGGGGAAGGAGCTGGATTTTGAGAGTGGTCTCAACTACTTCTGCCAGCGGTATTATGATTCTCAGATTGGTAGGTTTATGACACTGGACCCGGTTGATGATAAATCAGGGATATCACCTTATGCCTATTGTAGTAACAATCCCTTAAGATTCACTGACCCGACTGGTGAAAAATTTAGTGATCTTGAAATGGAAGAAAAGTTCTGGTTTATGAAAGATTATGGCATATGGAAGGCGGGTCAACCTGATTTATGGTCTACCTTTGCCAGTTGGCCTGGTTCAATGGCAAGTTATATGAAAGCCCATCATGAGTTTTACGCCCAAGTTTACCTTAACGAATACATCAGTCAGATGATGCACTATTATGCAAAACATGATTACTTCAAGCAAACCTATCAATATGGCACAACGACGGTAGAAATATATGAATATTTCAATCCTATTGTTATGGCGGTAATGATTGGCCTGAATCGTTATGAAAATCCTGAGTTAGTTGCAGGCAGTGGTGCAGGTATGGGATCAACATATACACCAGAAGTAGAATTATCTTTAATGATATCTGCATATTATAAGTTTATAGATGGTAATTACCCTATTCACGGCTCAACTCTAGTTCCTGCCTATGCTGTGAGGTATTTAATAGGAGATAGAAATATATGGACTTGTGCTGACTGGTCTTATGAACTTAACAGTGTGTTTGAATCAATGAACTTGAAATATTGGCAAACAAAAGTGGTTAATATCTGGAAAGTGCATTCTCTAGTAAGCGCCAATTATAACGAAAGGACACGATACTTTGATCCTTATTTTATGGCACCATTCCTTTATGGTTTTCAAGTTTTTCCTCCTTTACCTTATCGATGATTTGAAAAAGGAAAATAGTACATGAAAAAATTAGATCCATTTTCTTTTTTACTTGTTTCAATATGGAGTATTGGAACACTGATAAAATTACCCGATCTATTAGAATTCAGTAGAGGAACAGAATTGATTTTAAATATTGCAGCAGTTGCATCTATACTAATTATCCTAATAATATGTGCCATAGGAATAAATTACAGAAGACGTTGGGCGAGAACTTTATACCTTTACGTAAGCATTGTTGTTATAGTCTTAATTCTTTCTGTTACCATTTATTCCTTACAAAAACAACAGGCTCTGGATGTTTCATTGTTTGGGTATAGCCTTCTTGTCTTTTCACCTTGGATTGGCATTCTCTTATATGGCATTTACTATCTAAACCGCAAAGATATTCGTGAATCTTTTGGGTTAAAAGAACAATATAATCAAAAAATATTAGAAAATAAAAACCGAACCGAAGTTCATTTTTGAAAAAACACGGGGGTTGGTAAAGGGTTAAATCTTTACATTAGCATTTAAATTATATTAACTCCGTTAAATATGTCATTTTTGATTGTGATAAAACTGACCAATTGATGATGAGCGGATGTAAGAAAAATCATATTAGGTAATGGTGTTGACACAATATAAAATTCGGGTAGAATTAAATTGCCAGAGGATACATAATAAAAGATTCTAAATCCGAAATCCTAAATTCCAAACAATATCAAAAATCCAATGTTTCAAAATCCGAGCGTTCCTTGGTTTGTGATTTTGAATTTGAAATTTGTTTCGAATTTAGGTTGAAGTTTGCTTCGGGATTGACATCTACTGGAATTTAAATAAAATATAATTGAAATAAGGAGAATAGATGGGTAGAATATCAATAGATAATGATGTCCATTTTGGGCAGCCCTGTATTACAGGAACCAGAATTCCAGTTTATTGTATTTTGGAACTCATTGAGGCAGGTATTTCATTTGAGACGATTGTAGAAAAGTATTATCCTAATATAACAATTGAAGATATTAAAGCCTGTGTTCAATATGCGATGAATGTTATAAAAGCAGAGGAAGTTCATATTACCGATTAATTATTAATGAAATTCTTGACGGATGAAGACATTTATGAACCAACATATAGATTTTTGCAAGAACATGGATATGAGGTATTAAAAGCGATTGATGTTGGTCTGAAAGGTGAATCGGATTTGGGGATTTTGAATTATGCTACTGCAAATAATTTGATTCTTATTACCCGTGATAAGGGATTTGGTTCTCTGGCTTTTCTAAGTCAGAGGAAAGAAGCATGCGTAATCTTACTTAGATTAACTCCTGCGTCATTAGAAGAAGTACATAACGAGTTATTGAAAGCACTAAAAATTCATAGCGATAAACTCTTACCAGGATATTTTGTTGTTATTGAACCTGGTAGACACCGCATTAGGAGAAAAGAATGAACTATTCCGTTTTTCTAACAATTAAGATAAACACAAGGAAATGGGAATTCCACTTTGCAGCACTTCTGCCAGCGGTATTACGATTCCCAGATTGGCAGGTTTATGACACTGGACCCGGTTGATGATAAGTCGGGTGGTTCACCGTATGCTTATTGCGCCAACAATCCATTAAAATTTACCGATCCGACAGGAGAAGTCTCTATGGCGGCTGAATGGGTCAGGTGGCAGATGGAAGATGATGCAATTTTCTTTGGCACAATGGGTGAGAATGGTATTAAGTCCTACACTGGCTGGGTGCCAAAGAACTGGTTTTTAGGCTCATCCGCCGAATTAGACCCTGACTTCTGGGCAAAGGGGTGGGAAAAGAGTTATATGGATAAGATCCGCGAAGCTATAAATTTTATTAGTCAAAGCGAATGGGGAAAAGGCATTGGTGTAGAAATAGTAAAAGAACTTTACTGGTTGTTATTGACTGGACAAATTTCTGTGATGCCCGGTTTAAATTCAAAATTTAATATACTAAGTGGTATCAGCGTAGGTACATTTACGACCTCTTACGGACGTGAATTTTTGGCGATAACACTTGTTCACGAAGCGACTCACTCGCGGAGTTTTGATAGGTATGCTGAAATTTCGTCCAATGAATGGCGTAAACCATTGATGGAAGGCTTGGCATTGTTAACTACTGCATCCTTTTATCTTAGCGAAAAAGCGCTGCGAAATAATTATGCCTATCTGGAGTCCCACCCGCTCGGATGGGCTTATCGAGACCAAATTGTTTCTTACGGATGGCCCTCGATTAATGCAATGGATATTCCGTTTTTTCATAAGCTCTTTATAGTGTGGTATCGCTATTATTAAGATTAATACAAAAAATCTGCATGAATACAAAATTCCGTTATGCCTTTTAACATACATTTTTTCATAATACTTGTAAATGTTGCCATGCTTAAGACAATAGATCAAAATTCAATAGGTCTGCATCCAGCTGCGCTAACTCCAATCGGTAGGGAACAGTGGAATATTTCACTAGCTTGCAGTCTTGCGTGGGAGAAAATTAAAGCCTCAAATCCTAAAATAAATAGATTTTGGGACAATGTCAAAATTCTGCACCCTAAATTAATTGATACTAAGCAATATCATTTTATAGGTGTCATTAATGATTCATCCATAATTAGGCGCCATACCATTGTAATTTTACAACCAGTAGGTTTTGAACTTGGACCGACTTTAGGGCAGACATGCATTATATCAGATGACAGCATAGCTACAGTACTCTCTTCAAAATGGGAAAATGAATTCAACAATGTAATACTAAAAGAAAATATTAAAGTGGATAGATATGATATTGCAGAAAGAATAGCACGGTTATTTATTAGAATTATGATGCCTTTAATTTCAAAAGCGCCTTTATTTTTTGCCGATGAATTAACCTACTCCAATTATTGGGATTATTTAAAAGAAGCCGGTAGAAGCGAGATGCAAATGTTCAAAGATGAAAATGAAATGCTTTACCTCTACAGTGAATACCAAAAAAAATTTAACAAAGAATTACGTAAGAAAAAATGGTTTACACAAATTAGTAAAAAGGACAATAGTTACAATGTAAATATACTTACTGTAGGTAGAATTATTGCGGGTTTCAATGATTTTGCGTCTCCTATTTACGATCGAATTATCCAATGGGAAATAGTAGTATATAAAAATGGGAGCATCAATACAAAATTGCCAAAAGGCATCCGAATTTACACAGTAAATGACCTATAAAGATACACATTCAATAATTTCTATATCTCGTCCGTCAGATGTATAAAGGTTGTCAATATGAGGGGGTATATTTATGAATAATAATAGAGTTATGTATATATTGACGATACTTATGTCAGTAATGTGCGTACATAAAACACTCTGGCAGGGGCAATATATTACCCTTGAGACAGTAGAGATACCCAAAGAGGACTTCAAGGTTGGCAGTTATATTGTAGTTGCCTATACGCCACAAGAGTATAACAAGGATTCAAAAGTTATCTATCAATTTGATATTTTTGAGAATAACAAAAGGGTTCGAGTGATTCAATTTGCAGAGTGTGTGCTTTTAATTACAGAGAAACCCGCTCCCAACAGATTTGATAAGAAAAAAGACTATGATTATGCCTTAACCGAGGTAAGCCCTAAGGATTTTGGTAAATTAAAGCATCTTTCTGTCATTAGAGGAACTACTTACAAGCTTTATGAAAAGATGCATTCTTATGAAGAGATAAAACAGGAAGTAATTGAGGTATTATTAGGTAGAGAGCTGATGCCGGAAGATTGAACCAGACAAAAATATTATGCAATTCACAAAGCATTATATTTTTGCTATCAGTTAATTGTTGACAACAGAGAAGATTTGATTATATCCAAGGATAATGAAGGTTTTCATTATGATAAAGAAAAGAGGCAAGATATTCAGGAGAGGCGATATGAAGAAGGCTTCTGCTCCAAGAGAAGATTTACTGTATAACGGGGTTTTTCGGAGCCTGCCCTGAACTTGTTTCAGGGGGGGTATCTCCCTGAATATCTTACAACAATTCATTATTTCACTTTTGCGAAAAAGTGAAAAAGGTTGATTTGGGCTATTTAGGTATTTTGGATTTTTAGGAGTTGCTTGGCTGTTGACTTATCCTAAATTTCTAATAAAATTGGCAAGATGAAACGGAAAGTTTCCGAGTCGTCATGGCCCAACTATGGTTGTGAGTATCACTATGATGCATTAGGTTTACCAAGAAAGATGACGAATGAGTCGGGTGCAGTGGTCTGGACGGGTGCATATCAGCCCTTTGGTGAGATGCTGGCCGGAAGTGGCAATGTGCATGGGTTTACGGGGAAGAAGCTGGAAAGCAAGACTGGCCTAAATTACCTCTGCCAGCAATATTATGCTTCGCAGAAATTAATAAAAATTATCACTAATGAAAAACTTTCTTAATCTGCTCTAATGCCCATTTAAGTTCTTCTTTCTTGATAACCAAGGGCGGGGCAAATCTTACTACATAATCATGTGTATCTTTTGCAAGAATGCCCCGTGTCATTAATGCCTCACAATATGGTCTTGCCTTTTTCTTCAATTCTAAACCGATAAGTAATCCTTTACCTCGAACTTCTTTTATGATAGGATTTTTAATCTTTCTTAGTTCTTGCATAAACCACTTACCAAGTTCATAAGCCCGCTGCGGCAACTTTTCTTTGATAATTACATCAAGCGCAGCAATTCCAATTGCTGACGCAAGGGGATTTCCCCCGAAGGTTGAACCATGATCTCCAGGTCTGAATACATCCATTATCCGGTTATCACATAGTATCGCTGATATCGGATAAAAACCACCGCTCAATGCCTTGCCTACTATTAAAATATCAGGCTTAATATTTTCATATTCATAGGCGAAGAGCTTACCCGTCCTACCAAGACCTGTTTGTATTTCATCCGCAATAAAAAGGACATTATTCTCTTTGCAGATTTTGTAGCATTCATTTAGATAGCCATCATCAGGAACAATCACACCGCCTTCGCCCTGAATCGGCTCCACAAGAAATCCAATCGTATTTTTGTTTATCGCCTTTCTCAATGCCCTTGCATCATTGTATGGAATCATTGTGAAATTTGGTGTAAAAGGACTGAATCCATCACGATATTGAAATTCTGAAGAAAAACCAACGATTGTAATCGTCCTACCGTGAAAATTGTTTTCACAAACTATTATCTCTGCCTTATCTTTTTTTACACCCTTTTTATAATATCCCCATTTTCTTGCTGCCTTTATCGCAGTCTCAACCGCCTCAGCACCGGAATTCATTGGCAGTGCCTTCTCGTAGCCAGTGACCTGGCATAACTTTTTTAAGAATTCGCCAAGTTTATCATTGTAGAATGCCCTTGATGTAAGGGTCAGACATTGAATCTGTTTCTTTACTGCCCTAATTATCTCAGGATGGCAATGTCCCTGATTCAATGCCGAGTATCCGCTGAGCATATCAAGATATTTTCTACCTTCAACATCCCAAACCCATGGTCCTTTGCCTTTTCTTAATACTACCGGCAGTGGATGGTAATTATGTGCACTGAATTTTTCTGTAATTTTAATGATTTCTTTGCTCTTCATATAACTCCTTTCATTTTATCAGTCCCAGCCAGGGACCTAATAAAAATTGTATACGACCTATTAATAGGCTAACACGCGCCATTACTGTATAACCAAATGAAGCACCAAAACCCAGCATTATAAAGATAATTCCCAACCTTGAACCATATTTTAAAACACCTCTGTGTTCGGTTGAGAAAAAGAAATATATCACCGTGCAGATAACACCGATAAGGATTATCAAAGACCAGACCCCCTCCCAGCCCATCTTGAAGAATTCCGGAATTACAACTGTTCCTTCAATCTGTCTGAATATAAAAGTCTGGATGTTTGCCGGGATTGAAATACCTGCACCCCAACCAATCATAAATCCCAAGGGCAGACGCACAAGCCAGCCAATTTTGGGAACGAATCGTGTAAAATACAACAATCCAAGCAATAACGGAATAACATATATGAACTCACCTGACTTTAATGGTTCAAATAGATTAGGTTTTAGTGCCTGATGCCAGTAGAATACAATGTAGTATCCATTTGCGACACCGACAAATAAATGTTCAGCAAATTTGTAGAATGGATTGTCCTTGTATAAGAAAGAGAATATCATCAATGTTAGAAATGCACCAATCCAGACCCAGGGATCAGGACTCAACATAACCTCGCTTTGCTCGGCTAAAATTCCAAAATCCAAAAACCAAATACCATACAATATTTGAATATCTCATCATACAGTCAACGATTCTTTCTCATACCAAAATAGCCAATATTACCGATAATAATAAGTATAATGATTAGAAGATGGATAAGGGTCTGGGAATTCATTCCAGTCTCTGCCTTTCCAGTCTCATCAGCGTAGCCGTATTTCAACAAAAGATTTTCATATTCAGCCGCACCTTTCATTCCTGACATCATTCCTGATAATTGCCCAGTCTGCAAAAATGGATAATACTTTGGTGCCATGACTGCAGTCAGACCCGCACCGAGGTTTAAACCATACCTTGCCTGGGCATACATAAGCCATTCCTGTGGATAGTCAGCAGCTGCAAGTATAATTGCGATTGATATATTCCGATAGTTTTTTATTCTCTCCATTAACGGAAGCGAATCGGTATAATTGTTGTAGTAATCTTTGGGAAAGACATTGCTGATTTTCTCGCCCATTTCTATCAATGCTGCAATTCTTCCTGATTTCCAGCCCAGATAGATATAGTCCCGACCATAAATTATTGAATCATTATTTGATTTCGCCAGAGCATTAAGATTATTTACCACGGTATTGAACGCCTCAACGGCGAGCCCCGGTGCCTGAGGTTCAAATGATACGCCAAGCACGGGAATTTTCTTCTTGAAACAATGAGTTAAAATACTTATTGCCATTGGATGGCATTCAGGCATTGTCTGGGGTGTATAATCAATTGATAACAAGACCGCTTTATTATCCGCCATGTTTAACCCTTCAATGAAATCAAATAACCTTTTGGTCTGAGGCATAATATTTTGGGGAATACGAAATTTTAAAAAGAATGGCAATATCACAAAAACGGTAAGTATCAGATATATGATTCTCCGGTCAATCTTTGTCAGGGTTTGAAAAAAACTCATCCTAATCTTTTCCACCGAGCCAGGAACGTTCAATACCCAAAATTATCTTCAGAGCTGTTGCCACTGCACCAAATGCCACACCAAGCAATATTCCACGCTGGGATGCCATATTGGGTATTCTCATCAGCCATTCGGCAAAGTTAGGAAAATAAGGGTGAATTAACTGTCCTATGGGCATAAACCCAATCATTACAACAAATGCAGCACCAAGCAGTAATCCTGCTTCAAGGCTTCTTGCACGGAATGCCCGGTAGGCTGCGGATGTCATATAATATGCAAGCAGTGCGAACATCGTTGCACCAAGTGGTGTGAGGATATTCAAATAGATCCTTTGATATAAGGACTTTTCATCTATCCCGAAGAAGAGCCCAATTATTGCCATTGCAAACATACCAACCAGTGTAACAAGGCTATAAATCCAATCGGGTCTCTTTCTTTTGATGATTGTGATATGATGGCTGGTTAGATTTCCGATTCCCAGAACCAGGGCAAACGCTGATAATACGACAACCCATTTATTTATAATAGAATTAAATTGTGTTGATACAGGATGGGGAATGAAAAACTGACAGACCATAGAAATTCCAATTAACAAGCATAAAAATAATGGGATCTTCTTCTTCATTGTACCTTTAATATGTACAGAAGATTTATTTTAAAGAAAGAAAGGATTGTGAACATCATTAATATTATAAGCACCAGAAATTTCCCGGTATCCTGTGCCTTCAAAGAAGCAACTAAGATCGGTTCTTTTGTTAAATAAGCAGAGGCTGCATAAACCTCTTCGCCAAGCAGGGTATAATCACAAGCAGTCACAAAAAAGGGCAATTGCAGAACCTGGTCTGTGCCGGCAATCTGGATAGCGCCAACCTGATTACCGGTCTCTGCCATTAAAAGTGATTCGGCAAAAAACGGTCCGATAAAAAAGTTTGTTGCAGGATGCTCTCTCAATATAATCCCGTTTATTGCTGCCGCGTAGCCAAATTGCGATTCCGTAAGATAACGAACATAGTCATCTTTGAATTTATCTATCTTCCCCTGACCTGTATATGCCTGTTTTACTACCTCGCGGGCTACAGTATATACAACTGGATAACAATTCACTACAATTAATGGATTCTCATATACTGCCGATTTCTTTGCAATCTCTCCGAGGATATTCATTGATGCAATAACCGAAGGAAAATCAATATCGCCAAGGCCCGGCACATAAAGTATTGGCTTTCCCATTTCGGTTGCCCTGCCCACCGCCTCTTCAACCGCATCAAGCCCGGCAATCTTTCTAATAAATAATTCTGCACCCTTTTTCGCCCGGGACATGTAGTATATCAAAAACAAAGCGAATAAAATAATTGCCAAAAGGATATTTACTCTGCCTTTGTTAAAGAATTGTGGAGAAGATTGAACAAGGTTGCTAATGGTGTAAGAATATATGCTGTCATTCTTTTGAATTGCAATCTGGTATATATATTTTATTGAATCAAGAACATTATTGTCTTCAAAATTTGTTGCGTATCTTCCGGCAAAACCGATTTTTGCAAATGAAGTATCAGAAATGATCTTGCGAAAAATTACATAACCATCAATTAAGGTGTCCTCAATGCCTTTCCAGGAAAGATAAACACATTTACCCCCGTCATTTGGTCTATCCTGAGCAACGAAATTATCTATTGAAGTATAGAATATGAGGAATAGCCACACATCCTATTTTAGCCAAAAAACTTGCGCTGTCAATCCGTGTGTTTGTAGAAACAATTGTATTAAGACAAAAATCCCTTGACAATTATATACTGCTTTTAACCACTCTGCCATCTAAAAGTCCATTAGTTTCTTATCCTTTTCGCACTACATAAGTTTTTCATTACTTTCTTATCCAAACATTCTAATATGTTAACATGTTAGAATATTGGAATGTATCATAATTCACAGTAAATACCTTTTAATGTGCGATTCACAAATTTTGAAAGGGCATTCAAAACTTCCGATAACTCCTTACTCATATTTTACCCAGTAATAAACACCACTTTTTCTTGTTTCATATCTTACAATTTCGAGGCTTTTGAGCTTTGATAGATGATAACAGGTCGTTGTCTTTGAACGACAAATTGCATTAGCAATCTCGGTCAGGGTTAATGGACCTTTTCTTAACAAAAGACTAACTACTGCCATTTTAGACAGTTCACCCAGCGCTTTTGCAAATCGTAATAATCAATACAGAATTTCCAACATTGGTCCTTTCTTATGAACATTAATTGACATAATAACTCCTTGCTTGTTGAATTATAATATTTTACTACTATTGAAAATAATTATACAATTTGTAGTTATGAGGTCAAACGTTTAAGTATTCTAACATGTTAGCGCGCATTATTCAAACTAATTTTACTTGAATTCGTGCAAATGCAGTTCTGAAGCGGATTGCGCCATTTTTTGCGAATAAAAAATTTTAACACAGCGTCATTCTGAACGAAGCGTTAGCGAAGTGAAGAATCTCCATTGTTTCAGGGCAATTTTAGATTCTTCAGACACTATCGTACTCTCAGAATGACAAGGAGAATGAATAATCCGGGATATAGGAATTGCTTTTTTATTGTAAGGCAATGATAAATAAAGCACTGAATAGTTACCAATCTTTATCCAATCAATTTAGGAGAGTTTTGAGTGGCTTTTGTGCCGTAGTAAAAGTAGGAAAATTCTTAATACTACAATAATCAATATAAGTGAGAATATAAATCCTATAAGAACAAATCCAAGATTCTCTGCCTTGCCCGTAGCAATTTGAATTACACGCCAATTAATATAAGTGAGCAACCATACCAAAATTAACTTTATAAGTCGTATAAATAAAATTGTTGTTTGGAATAAACCCTTTGATTTTTCCGCATCATCCACTTCCGGAACGCTTAGTAGGGTACTAATCAATTTAGGATACTGCCCTAAAAATGTGAGTGCCGAAAAGATAATAATCGCGGTAATTGGTAAGAAGAATAGTGATTTTTTTTCTCCGTAAGAATCTGGTTTCCCTGAGATCCCAAAGTGAACCGGGACAGTGTCTGGGATAACTCCCCACGATTGGATAATCAAAAGAATTTGTATTCCTATTCCTAAAAGGGCTAATATTTCAAAAATAATCCCTAACATTGATAAAACTTTATTTTTCATTACTTCTTCTCTTTTTTATATAAAACTTCTTCTTTTATCACCAAAATATCCTCCTTGCGCAATTGTCTTTCAATTCTCCATATATACATTATAAGCAGTAAGAAAACCAAGGAAATCATAACATAGGCAATTTCCAAAGATAAATGTTTAGTTTGATAAAGAGCTGCGCCTATATTGACAAAATAATGGGATATTACAGCAAGAAAGTAATATTTAATGGGATTAACACTAAACCCAGTCAATACAATAGCAGTCATAAAGGCGTGTCCAAAAGTGGCGAATAATCTTTCTCCAAAAAAACCCATCAAAACCAAGAAAGGACTATTAGTAATTTCGGGTTTGGTTAAATTAAGTACATATGCTAAAAACCAAGCTTCGCCAATGCCAAATGTAGAACCAAGAATTAGTCCATAAGTAAAAGCATCCTTTTTATTTTGCAAGGAATGCCTAACTTCAGTATACAAAATACACAAAAGTTTTATTGCTTCTTCAGTGAGGGGAGAAACAAGGTTTGCAATGAATATGAACCATAGAGGCCAACTTTTAAGATCTTCTGTTAAATTGAATATTGAGAACAGTACTAATCCAATATTCTTTTTTATTGCAAAATTCACCAAGGGACTCAAAGGGAGCGTAAAAATTACGCATAAGTATAGACCTTTTATCCTTTTTAATGTCTCTTTGCCAATCCATAGATAAAAGACAAGTAAACTAAGGAGGGTGGCAATACCTGACCAGATATAAAGTTTCATTTTAGCCTTGATTTTAAAAGTTCTATGAATCTTTCTTCATCCTTAGGGGTAATTCCAAAGCAACCCTTTTCTGTTTTTATCAAAAGAATGTT
>CBFGJP010000041.1:0-22534 GCA_965649105.1 Caldifarciminota bacterium | reverse complement strand
CACCTAAATACCTAAACTGCCTAAATTCCTAAAATTTTCAGGTACTTTGGACTTTTGGTATTTTTTCTTTAGGCATTTAGGAATTTTGGACTTTTAGACATTTACTCAAAGAGGAGGTAATATGAACTTTGATTTGACTGCTGAACAGAAGATGCTCCAGGACCAGGTGCGAAAGTTTGCTGAGGCAGAACTTGCACCGGTAGCACCTGAGATTGATAAATCGGGTCAATTCCCCTGGGAGAATGTTAAAAAATGTGCGAAACAGGGACTCCTGGGTATTGTAGTGCCAGAAAAATACGGCGGTTCAGGACTTGATTTTGTATCACTGGCGATTGCGATTGAAGAAATTTCGCGGGTTTGTGCGACGACAGGTGTGATAGTTGCAGTGAATAACTCGCTCGTCACTTATCCAATCCTCACCTTTGGCACTGAAGAGCAGAAGCAGAAATATTTGCCAATTTTATGCAGTGGTGAGAAGATTGGAGCAATTGGAATTACTGAACCCAATGCCGGTAGTGATGTAGCCGGCATGGAAACAACTGCCCGTCTTGAGGGAGATTATTATATTCTGAACGGCACTAAAAGATTTATCACGAATGGAACCGAGGCAGGTATTTATGTAGTATTCGCGTATACCAACAAAGAATTGAAACATAAGGGGATGAGTGCATTTATTGTTGAAAGGGGGACACCTGGATTTACTCTGGGAAAGCATGAGGATTTGATGGGTATAAGGGCGAGTGGAAATTGTGAATTGATATTTGAAGATTGTAAAATTCCAAAAGAAAATTTGCTCGGGAAAGAAGGTGAAGGTTTCAAGATCTGTATGAATACCCTTGATGTATCACGAGTTGATATTGGCGCCCAGGCAGTTGGAATTTCCCAGGCAGCACTTGAAGCCGCGATAAAATATTCAAAGGAACGAAAGGCATTTGGTCAGCCAATTTGTGAATTTGAAATGATCCAATCAATGCTTGCCGAGATGGCGACTCAGATTCATGCGGCGAGATTGCTTGTCTATTATGCGGGTTATTGTAAAGATAAGGGGATGCCCAGATTTTCAAAAGAATCGGCAATGTGCAAATATTATGCGGCAACGATTGCGGTTGATGTGACAAGAAAGGCAGTGCAAATTCATGGGGGCTATGGTTATACAAAAGATTATACAGTGGAACGTTTTTATCGGGATGCCAAAATCCTTGAATTGTATGAGGGAACAAGCGAAATTCAGAAGATCGTGATAGCGAGGGAACTACTAAAGTAAATGCAGGATCGCTACGCTTGCCGTATCGTTTCACTCGCAGTATCACTTCGTTCGCAGGAAATGCCTTTGCAAGCCGAAGGCGATACTGCAAGTTCTGACTTTTTGTCAGGACGATACTGCGAATCCCGGTTTATGTGTCGGGATGATACTGCAATTACTGCATTTTAAAGAGGAGGTCATTTGAACATCATCGTCTGTCTTAAACGGGTGCCTCAAACTGCTGAGGCAGATGTCAAAATAGATTCGGGCGGCAAGGATATAATCAGAGACCGCCTCACCTTTGATATGAATGAGTCAGACAGTTATGCACTGGAAGAGGCAATACTACTAAAAGAAAAGCACGGCGGCTCAGTGACGGTTATCAGTCTCGGGTATCCTGACACAGAAGATACTCTGCGGATTGCCCTGGCAAAGGGTGGTGATTCGGCAATAAGGATAAAGGCAGAAGAGATTGATGAGATTGACGGTTATAAGACAGCAAGGATTTTGAGTTCGGTTATAAAGGATATGAACTATGATTTGATCCTCACCGGTTGTATGGCGACGGATGATGGATATTCAATGGTCGGCCAGACACTTGCTGAATCATTGGCTATCCCTCATGCTACACTTGTTACAAAACTGGAAGTTGCGGGTAAAAAATTGCAGGTATATCGAGAACTTGAAGGTGGTTTGCTTGAGCACCTTGAATTAAGTTTACCCGCTTTAGTCACAATTCAAACCGGTATAAATACTCCACGTTTTGCATCTTTGATTGCGATTCGACGTGCAGCAAGTAAAGAGATTAATACAATTGGAAGAAACGCATTGCCAGCTGATATTGATAGTAATACCACACTCGAAGAATTATTTTTACCTCCGGTCGGCAAAAGGGCAGAGATTCTTACTGGTAGTCCTGATGAAGTTGCAACAAAAGTTGCAGGCATTATTAAAGAAAAAGGACTTCTGTGAATTAATCAGTAGTCAGTAAAGGGAGTTAAAATGGGTGGAATATTTACTTTGGTTGAGCACCGTCAGGGAACAATAAGAGATATAACATTTGAATTATTAACCCTCGGTAGAAGAATTGCCCAAATTTTAAACACAAAATCTACTGCAATTCTTTTGGCTGAGGATCCAGCAAAATTCATCAGTCAATTAAAAACCCAGACAGACCAAATCATTGCTCTGGAAAATGACATATTCAAAGATTTCAATGCTGAAGTCTATCAGATTGCACTAACTGAAGTTTTCAAAAAGGAATCGCCATTTTTGATGCTTATTGGCCATACCGCAATGGGTATGGACCTTGGCCCGGCTCTTGCTACAAATTTGAATATTCCATTTTCCACTGACTGTCTGGATGTCCAGATTGTTGATGGTAAATTAAGGGTTATAAGGTCAATGTATGATGGAAAATTGAATGCAAAGGTTTTATTAAAGGATAATTCTGCATATCTTATAACCTATCGTAGCGGTAGCATTCCGGTTGAAATGGGAAATCTGAACGCAGAAGTTATTAAAATGGAGACACCGATAAATGCTCAACCTGAATATCGTAAGTTTATTGAATATGTTGAAGCCGCGGTTGGTGCGATTGACATTACCAAGGCAGATGTGATAGTGTCTGTGGGCAGAGGAATAAAGGATAAGGCAAATTTACCCATCATTGAGGATTTTGCAAAGGCAATTGGCGGTGTTATCGGTTGCACAAGACCAGTAGTAGATGCGGGCTGGTTACCAAAAGAGCATCAGGTTGGTTCATCGGGTAAAACCGTCAAACCAAAATTATACATCGCCCTGGGAATTTCTGGTGCCTTCCAGCATTTAATGGGTATGAAGAATTCTGATACAATCATTGCCGTTAATAAAGACCCGAACGCACCAATATTCAACGAGGCAGACTATGGTATAGTTGAAGATCTCTTTAAAGTTGTTCCGGTTCTGAAGAATAAGATACTAGAACTGAAACAAACAAGGGGAATGTGAAAATTTTTAAAGAAGATGAATTGCCGGTTTAATCATTGTCGTTTTGCGGTATCGCCGCTCGTATCGTCATAAAGTGTTGTTTATTTTGTAAAAACCGACGGACGATAAACGATTGACGATACGGGTTGCGAAGCCCTATAACATAAAACGAGGCTATGAATAACTTATTAAAACTTAACCCAGAAATCCGGCAACTGCTCCTTGAGCAGGGTGCGGAGGATATAATAAAATGTTATGAATGCGGCAGATGTATGGCTGCATGCCCCTGGAACTCTCTCGATGGCTTGAACTATACTACATACCAGTTTCCAGAATTAATAAGACTCGGGCAACTTTTATCAAGTGAGGACAAAGAGTGTACACTCCGAGAATGTTCAGAGGTCTTTCGTTGTGTGGGCTGTGATAGTTGTCTCTATGAATGTCCAAGAAAAGTGAATATTTCAAATATCCTTCGTTCGGCACGAAGAATAATGATTGATTTTGGCTCATATCCGGCTGAACTAAAGGGTTTGATGTCGCGTTTGACGAGCAACAATAATCCCCTTGGTGAATCTCAAGAGAAGAGGAAGGACTGGACTTTAGGATTGGGAATTAAACCATATGATGCAACACTTGATAATCTCCTTTTTGTCTGCTGTATTACTGCATATGATACAAGGGCGAAAAATGTAGCAAGGTCAATAACAAAGATATTACAGAAATCAGGTGTTAGTTTTGGGACGGCAAGTGATAAAGAGAGTTGTTGCGGCGAGGCAATCAGGCGCGCCGGCGGGGAGAAGGTATTCCAGCAGTTGTTCAATAATAATCTTAAATCATTCAAAGAGCTGAAGGTCGGGAATGCGATTACAATTTCGCCCCATTGTTACGCAATCTTTAATACTGAATACAAAAATCATTATGATTTCAAGCCATTCCATTATACGCAGATATTTCACGCGCAACTGAAAATGGGCAAATTAAAACCGACAAAATCTTTCAACAAAACCGTTGTATATCACGACCCCTGCACATTAGGCAGGCAGAGCGGTATCTATGAAGAGCCAAGAGAGATACTGAAATCTATCCCTGAATTGAAATTGGTTGAAGTTTCTTTTTTTAATAGAAAAAACAGCATCTGCTGTGGTGCTGGCTCAATGGGCTTGTGGCGAGAATATCCAAACGAAGAGCGGCTTGTGAATCTGAGATTAAAACAACTCCTTGCCACAGGTGCTGAGGTGATTGCCGTAGCCTGTCCATATTGCCTTCAGATGTTTGAGGAGACATTGAAGTCAATGGATACTAATGTTAAGGTTATGGATGTTGCCGAGATACTGACAGAAGCAGTGTAATGAGTAGGGATACCGCACATAAGAAATATATCCAGATACTTCGTCAGATGTCGCCAGAGGAAAGACTGTGTAAGGCATTTGAACTTTCTGAATTTACCAGACAACTTTTCATTTATGGACTACGCAAGAGGTTTTCTAATCTTCAAGAAGAAGAGTTTCAAAAAATACTTTTGGAGCGTCTAAATAAATGTCACAACAGGAATTATTAAAAAAGGCTATTCAAATACTTAATTGAGAGTCTATGAAGTGCAGTATGAGAAGGTGGACCTTTCCGACCTGATCAACCGAATTATATGGAATAATATGGCTGGCTAAAATAGGGATGGTATGAGACTGCCATCTTGTTTTCTAAACTAAAATGATGAAAGCGATACGATTGCGATATATTAACGACCTGCAAAAGTTGTTTGAAATCCAGGATAAGATTAGGGATATTCATCCTTTCCTTGAAAGAGTGTTCCCAATTGCCATTGTAGAAGATAGACATTTCCTTGTGTTTGATATTGATTCATCGGGAAAGAAGTACATTTTTATTAAAGAAGCACTTTCTCATACACAGTACCCCAAAGGTGTTAAGGCTGCTTTTCCACTGGAATGTTACGAAGATAAGATGGCTTGTGTAATTTCAAGTGGAGTTTTTGGGTCTATTGAAGCTTATATTACAATCTTCCACGAGTTTGTACATTGTTGCCAATTTCAAATCTGCGAGTTGAAACTCAAACAAAAGTTAGATATAGCACAAAAAGCAATGGCTAAGAAAGACTATATGTGGGAACTAAACTATCCTTTTCCATATGGAGATGGTAAATTTACTGAAGTTTATTTCCTATTTTTAAAAGCCACCCAAGAACATAAATTGGATGACATTTTCAAATATCGTAGTAAATTAAAGCGAATTTTAAGTAAAACTGATTTCGAATATATGGTTTGGCAGGAATGGAAAGAAGGGTTTGCACGGTTAATTGAAAATAAAATTAGATGTAGACTAAGTCTTAAGGAAAATCACTATGGCATGGAAAGACCTTTCCATAGGATTTCGTTTTATGTGGGAGGGTCAAGATTTATTAAAATTTTGGGTAAGCAAGAGCCGGAATTATTGGTAAATATAGAAGAATTATTTTATAAGATGTTAAATGGTAATGGGTAAAAGTGGATAAAAGATATAATAAAGATTATTTATGTGTAAGGCGTTATACAAGATTTACGCAAAAAACATAGGAGGTTAAATGAACAAATATACTAAAATCATAATGTCCTTTATATGGTTGCTTTGTCTTTCATTCGTATTATGTAAAAAAGATGAAGATACTGGAATTGGGGATATTAAGTGGCAATTCAAAAATACTGGTTTTCTTAACTCACCTGCCCTCGGTTCAGACGGAACAATCTATGCATTCGGTGAGAATGACACACTTTACGCATTCAATTCAGATGGCAGCGTAAAATGGTGTTATGGTATTCCTGATACAATTTGGTATCAACCATCAAATATATTCGTCTCACCAGTGATTGCCCAGGATGGAACCATCTATCTTTTTGCCGTGGATGGCAATCTATATGCAATAAACAGTGATGGGAGGTTAAAATGGAAAAAGGCAGTTAGAACTTCTTTTCCAACTGTTTGTGGTACACCGGCATTGAGTGCAACTGGTGTAATATATGTCTATGCACCTGAGTCATTATTAGCGATATCTCCCTCAGGTAACATAGAATGGTCTGCGTATGTTGGCGGTGGTTCTTGTATTACATTTCCTGTGGTAGGTAAAGATGGTACGATTTATATTGGGGCAGACCACGACTTACTGGCATTAAACCAAGACGGAAGTTTTAAATGGTCAGCGGATATGTCACCTGCTATCTATACTGCGGACCGATTGGCATTAGGGCAAGATGGCACAGTCTATGTCTTTGGAACCGGTAATAATGATGCAGGTAATCTTCTCGCCTATGATAAAGACGGGAATTTCCAATGGATTTACACCCTTGTTGACAGTGATTGTGTTAATGTCGGAACACCGGTCATCGGAACTGATGGAACTATATACACAGGTGTGGCAACAGGTTCAATGAAAGGCTGGTTATGTGCAGTTAGTCCCGTGGGCGAATTGAAGTGGAAAAAAGAGAGCGTAGGACTCGTCCAGCAGGCCTACGACCTTGCGATTGATGATGAAGGAATAATTTATACTGTTGATGGTGCATATAAATCTGATGGAACCATTGACTGGAGTTATCCAAATTCACCGGTGCCGGTAATCGCACCGGGTTCTCCGGCAATCGGTTCTGATGGGACAATCTATCTCTGCAGTACCACCGGCCTATTTGCCTTTGAAGGGGCATCATCAGGACTCGCAAATTCAGCCTGGCCCCGATCCAGACACGACCATCACAATTCTGGCAATGCATCTGTAACAGATTAAGTGAGCAGTATTAAAAGAATTTTTTTCAGAATTATTAAAAAGATTGAACATGGCTGGAGATTATAAGCCTAAAGACTTTATTCACGCGATAATAGATGAACACAACCGTACCGGTCGGTTTAACGGAAAAGTTCATACAAGGTTCCCACCTGAACCAAACGGCTATCTCCACATTGGCCATGCCAAGGCAATATGTATTGATTTTGGTATTGCTGAAGAGTATGGTGGATTGTGCAATTTGAGATATGATGATACCAATCCAACAAAAGAAGACGTTGAGTATGTAGAATCAATAAAAGAAGATATCCACTGGCTTGGTTTTGATTGGGGTGATAGGGAATACTATGCATCAGACTATTTTGAAAAACTTTATGAGTTTGCAATTATTTTAATTAAAAAGGGAAAGGCATATGTCTGTGATTGTTCACCTGATGAAGTCAGGCAATTGCGTGGCACTTTAACTGAACCAGGTAAGGAATGTCCACATCGTAATCGTTCAATTGAAGAGAATCTTGATTTATTCCGTAGGATGCGTGCGGGCGATTTCCCTGATGGCTCTAAGACCCTGCGGGCAAAGATTGATATGAAACATGGAAATTTGAATATGCGCGACCCGATTATGTATCGGATTTTACATGTGCCGCACCATCGCACGGGCGACAAATGGTGTATCTATCCTACTTATGATTGGGCACATGGTCAATCAGATTCAATTGAAGGGATCACGCATTCAATATGCACCCTTGAATTTGAAGACCACCGACCTTTATATGACTGGTTTTTAGATGAACTTGGAATCCATCATCCACAACAGATTGAATTTGCGAGGTTGAATTTGACATATACAGTTTTGAGTAAACGAAAGTTATTGCAACTTGTAGAAGGTGGTTATGTAACTGGCTGGGATGACCCGAGGATGCCGACACTTTCGGGATTGAGGAGAAGGGGTTATACACCTGAGGCAATCAGAAATTTTTGTGATATCATTGGTGTGGCAAAGAACAATACCGTCGTTGATATTGCATTACTTGAACACTGCTTGCGCGATGACTTAAATAAAAGGGCGCCGAGAAGGATGGCAGTTTTGAGACCGTTAAAGGTGATTATTGATAATTATCCTGAAGGCATTGTTGAAGAACTTGATGCGATAAACAATCCTGAGGATATGAATGCGGGAATGAGAAAGGTGCCATTTTCAAAAGTGATATACATTGAACAGGATGATTTTCGTGAAATTCCACCCAAGGAATTTTATCGGCTTGCCCCGGGAAGAGAAGTTAGATTAAGATATGCATATTTTATAAAATGTGTTGATGTAGTAAAGGATAGTTCGGGCAACATTGTTGAACTCCATTGCACCTATGACCCGAAGACCCGGGGTGGTGATTCACCAGACGGCAGAAAGGTGAAGGCAACATTGCACTGGGTATCGGCTGAACATTGCATAGATGCAGAAGTGAGATTGTATGACCGATTATTCAAGACATCTGACCCTGATGAGGGTGGCGATTTTCTTAAAAATTTGAATTCTGATTCCCTAAAGATTTTGACCGGTTGCAAACTTGAGCCATCACTAAAGGATGCTAAACATGATGATTTTTTCCAGTTTGAAAGGCTTGGCTATTTCTGTGTGGACAAGGATTCGAAGCCCGGAAATTTGATTTTCAATCGTTCGGTTACAATCAAAGATACCTGGGCGAAGATAGAGGCAAAGTTAAAACAACGGTGATGTGTGCTACGTTTTTTCGTCATCGCTGCCCGTTTCGTTATAAGTCATTGGTTAATAGTGCGATTTATCACACATCCTTATTTGTTTTTAAATTTAATCTTATAGCGGGGTGAATAATGTCCATTCGTATTTTTGTAACTGGCGGTACATTTGATAAAGAATATAATGAATTAAATGGGGAATTGTTTTTCAAAGATACCCATATTCCTCAAATGCTTCGTCTTGGAAGATGCCGGGTTCCAGTAGAGATTAGAACCTTGATGATGATTGATAGCAGAAATATGACTGATGAAGACCGCGAAATAATTGCCCGAAATTGTATAAAAACACCAGAAGACAGAATTTTAATCACCCACGGAACAGATACTATGGTTGAAACGGCAAAATACCTTGCTGAACGGATAAAGAATAAAACCGTGGTGCTTACCGGGGCTATGGTTCCTTATACCTTTGGTAGTTCCGATGGAATGTTCAATCTTGGCTGTGCTCTGGCGTTCGTTCAGATTCTACCCCCGGGTTTGTATATTGCAATGAATGGTAGATATTTTACATACGATAATGTGCGCAAAAATAAAAAGACTGGTGAATTTGAAGAGATTAAAACATAATGAACTTGATCAAAAATCTCCTAAAAGGTGATAAATTAAGTATTGCCCGTATCATTACTCAGGTTGAGAATGATTCTGGCTATAAAATACTGGATAAAATTTATCCCTATACAGGCAGGGCATTCCATATCGGTATTACCGGTCCGCCGGGTGCCGGTAAATCAACCCTTGTGAATGCGATCGCAAAGGTCCTGCTGAAAAAAAATTTTAAAATTGGAATCATTGCTGTTGACCCAACTTCGCCTTTTTCTGGTGGAGCACTTCTTGGTGATAGAATCAGGATGGGTGATTTATCTTTGCATAAAAATGTTTTCATCCGCAGCATGGCAACGCGTGGCAGCCTTGGTGGCCTTTCTAAGAAGACAAAAGATGTGGCATTGGTTCTTGATGCAGCAGGGATGGATCATATTATTATTGAAACGGTCGGTGTGGGACAAATTGAACTTGATATTGCCCAGGTATGTGATACTAAAATTGTAGTACTTGTCCCGGAATCGGGCGATTCTATCCAAGCAATGAAGGCTGGACTTCTGGAAATTGCTGATATTGTTGTAGTAAACAAAGGCGACCGAGAAGGGAGTGATGCACTCTTAACCGAATTAAAATTTGCCTTTGATTTAAGACCGAAAACTTCCTGGCATGTGCCAATTTTAAAAACAATTGCTACCGATGAACTTGGTATAATAGAACTTGTAAAAGAAATTGATAACCATGAAAATTATCTAAAAAACAGTGGAGATTTAAAAAACTTACGAAAACAGCGTATTCTAAATCAGATTCATGAGACAATTGAAACGGAGATAAAAAGACACCTGCACGAATCAGTAATTGATAATGAGGAACTTGATATATATGTTGAAAAAATCCTTGCAAGAAAGTCCAGCCCGTATAAGGTCGCAAAAAAAATAGTAAATATATTGATCAAGCGATGAAAGACTTATGGTAATACAAAAGTCAAAATTATGAACTACCTTCAATTGTCATTAATTGCCTCACCTTTAATGTATCCAAGGAGGTGTGATGAATATGCATCAAAAAGAAAAGTGGGAGCAGAAATACAAGACCTGTAAGGAGCGGGATTTTAAATTTACGACAGTCTCAGGAATCCCACTGAAGGCATTATATACACCCGATGACCTTTCAGATTTTATATATGAAAGGGACCTTGGCTATCCGGGTGAATTTCCTTTCACACGCGGTGTTCAAACCACGATGTATCGCGGCAGACTCTGGACAATGCGGCAATTTTCTGGAATGGGAACGCCCAAAGATACGAATAAAAGATACAAATATCTTCTAAAACATGGCCAGACCGGACTTTCTGTCGCCTTTGATTTTCCCACGCTATATGGCAGGGATTCTGATGATCCATTTTCGCATGGTGAAGTTGGAAAGTGTGGTGTTGCAGTTGATACATTGCGCGATATGGAGATTATCTTTGATGGCATTCCCCTTGATAAAATTTCGACTTCAATGACGATAAATCCCCCTGCCGCAATGCTCCTTGCGATGTATATTGTCGTAGGGGAAAAACAGGGTGTACCTGCTCATATGCTTACCGGAACAATACAAAATGACATGCTTAAAGAATATCAGGCACAGAAGACCTGGATCTATCCGCCTGAACCGTCAATGAGGATAATCACGGATATTCTTGCTTATTGTTCGGACAATGTGCCAAAGTGGAATACAATTTCAATTTCTGGTTATCACATCCGTGAAGCAGGAGCCACCGCAGTTCAAGAACTTGCCTTTACCCTGGCAAACGGATTTACCTATGTAGAATATGGGATCAAGGCGGGTTTACCTGTTGATAAATTTGCGCCGAGATTATCGTTCTTCTTCAATTCCCATCTTGATTTCTTTGAGGAGATTGCCAAATATCGTGCTGCCAGAAGGATATGGGCGAAAATGATGCGTGAAAAATATAATGCCCAGGATCCGCGCTCCTGGTTGATGCGATTCCATACCCAGACAGCGGGATGCACATTGACCGCCCAGCAACCCGAGAATAATATTATCAGAACTGCGTTTCAGGCACTTGCGGCAGTTCTTGGCGGAACCCAGTCTCTACATACCAATTCTATGGACGAGACTTATGCCTTACCTACCGAAAAAGCAGTAAAAATTGCCCTGCGAACACAACAGTTGATTGCGTATGAAACAGGCGTTGCCAATGTGATAGACCCGCTCGGTGGTTCTTATTATGTTGAATCTTTAACCAACGAGATGGAAAAAAGGGCTTATGAATACTTCGATAAAATAAATTCTTTAGGTGGTGTTCTCCCCGCAATTGAAAAAGGATTTTTCCAGAAAGAAATCTCGCGCAGTGCCTATGAATATCAACAGGCAATTGAAAAACGAGAGAAGTATCATGTGGGGATCAATATCTTTGAAGAAGAAGAAAAACCTGATATCGAGATTTTAAAAATCCCACCGGAAGTAGAGATTCAACAGATTGAGAGTTTAAAGAAGGTCAAAAAAGAACGTAATAGCGCGAAGGTCAAAGAAAAATTAAAGGATTTGCGTAAGGCAGCAGAAAATGGTGAGAATTTAATGCCGAGAATTCTCGAATGTGTCCGTGCCTATGCTACACTTGGTGAAATGTGTAATACTCTAAAAGAAGTCTTTGGTGTATATCGTGAGCCAATCATATTTTGATGGGAGGTATCTATGGATAAGAAAATTCGTGTCTTAGTTGGCAAGCCTGGACTTGATGGCCATGACCGTGGTGCAAAGGTTGTAGCCGCAGCGTTGAGAGATGCAGGTATGGAGGTAATCTATACCGGGCTTCACCAAACCTGTGAGGCGATTGTTGAAGCAGCAATACAGGAGGATGTTGATGTGATTGGGCTATCTATTCTTTCTGGCGCCCATATGACGATATTTCCGAGAATTCTGAAACTTTTAAAAGAAAAAAAGGCAAATATCCCCGTAATTGGTGGTGGTATAATACCGCAGGATGATATGAAAAAACTTGAAAAAATGGGTGTGAAGAAACTCTTTGGACCAGGTACTCCAACATCTGAGATTGTGGAGTGGATAGAGAAGAATATTGGAAAAAAGGAAGGACAAAAACTTGTCCAACCTAAACAAAAACAATTAAGAAAGACAAAGAGATAAATAATAGGTCTTTTAGGCATTTAGGCATTTTCCAACAAGGAGGTTCTATGAAAAAAGGACAAATCCGTCAATCTGAATTACATAAGAGAGCAAAAAGACGTCAAAAAACAGAACTTTTGCGTATTAGATATTTAAATGCTAAAACCGATGAAGAACGTAAAGCCATACTTGAAAAACTTATGAAGGTAAATCCGTATATTACAATTGAGCAGTTTTTAAAGCCAATAGAAAAGAAATTAAATAAAATGGGAGAAAAAAATTGAAGGTTGGTATGTATGAATTGATTCCTGTTTCTGATGGTTCATTCTTTCTTGATGGTGGAACAATGTTTGGGGTGGTGCCGAAGGTTCTGTGGTCAAAGATAGTCCAGCCGGATGAGTTAAATCGTGTGGAAATACCGTGCAATTGTCTTGTAATAAAGACCCCTGATGCGAAAATAATCATTGATACCGGTATAGGTAAAAAACTTGATGACAAATTCCAAGAAATTTACAGTGTAAAGAGACCACCGGATTTAGAGAGTGAATTTAATCGCATCAATTTAAAATTTGAAGATATAAATTTTGTAATTAACACACATTTACATTTTGATCATTGCGGATGGAATACCATTCAAGCAGGCGATAAGATTGTACCAACTTTTCCGAATGCTAAATATATTATACAGAAGCAGGAATGGTATGATGCGACACATCCAAATGAGCGGACAAGGGCAAGTTATATGAAAGAGAATTATATCCCCATTGAAAATTCAGGACAACTTGTTCTTGTTGAAGGTGACTATGAAATTATCCCGGGTGTAAAGGTAATTAATACAATAGGACATACAAAAGGACATCAGTCTGTGCTTATTGAATCCGAAGGCAAAAAGGCAATTTATTGGGGTGATTTTATGCCCACTTCGGCACATATCAGGATTCCTTATCATACGAGTTTTGACCTATATCCGATGGAACTCGTTGAACTGAAGAAAAAATATCTCAGGCAGGCGATTGACGAACACTGGTTGATGATTTTTGAACATGACCAGCAGGTAATATTTGCATACCTGGAACAAGAGAATGGTAAACAAATATTAAAACCAATAAGTTCAAAAATGTAGCGGTGTGTTTTATCGCAAATCTGTAGCACTTGATTTATCAAACTAATTAAGGAGTCATTATGAAGATTAAAGATAAACTGAAGCATCTTGAAGAACTTGAAAAACAGGCTCTGCTTGGTGGGGGAGAGGCAAGGATTAAGGCACAACATGATAAGGGCAGGCTTACTGCCCGTGAGCGGATAGATTTGCTTTTAGACAAGGGCACGTTCAGGGAGAGCGATAGGTTCGTTACCCATCGCTGCACAGACTTTGATATGGATAAACAGAAGATTTTAGGAGATGGTGTGGTAACTGGTTACGGAAAGATTAACGGCAGGAATGTCTGTGTCTTTTCTGAAGATTTTACGGTCTTTGGTGGTTCGCTATCAAAGGCATACGCAGAAAAGATTTGTAAACTGCAGGATTTATCAATGAAAATGGGTTGTCCGATAATTGGATTAAAGGATTCAGGTGGTGCGCGCATTCAGGAAGGGGTTGATAGCCTTGCCGGTTATACCGATGTCTTTTTGAGAAATGTCTTATCATCAGGGGTTGTGCCTCAGATTTCGGCAATTATGGGTCCCTGTGCAGGTGGTGCAGTATATTCGCCGGCAATGACCGATTTTGTGATAATGGTAAAGGGTTCCTATATGTTTTTGACCGGTCCGGATGTAGTAAAGGCAGCGACTCATGAGGATGTCACATTTGAACAACTCGGTGGGGCAATGGTCCATAATGAAAAATCTGGTGTCGCACATTTTGCTGTAGATACTGAAATTGAATGCATTGAATTGATAAAGAAATTGCTTTCCTATATTCCACAGAACAACCTTGAAGACCCACCTTCTGTTGATTCTACCGATGATATAAATAGAATGGACAAGGAACTTGATGAGATAATTCCGGATAGTCCTATTAAACCATATGATATGTATGATGTAATTAAAAGGGTTGTGGATAATGGTGAGTTTCTTGAGGTCCATCAGCATTATGCCAAAAATCTAATCGTGGGATTTGCACGGTTGAATGGAAAATCAATCGGTGTTGTAGCAAATCAACCAGCCGTCCTTGCCGGAGTTTTGGACTGTGATTCGGCAATGAAGGGTGCAAGGTTTGTTCGGTTCTGTGATTGCTTTAATATTCCTATATTAACATTCGTTGATGTTCCAGGATTTTTACCCGGGACTGCCCAGGAATGGGGCGGGGTGATAAAGAATGGGGCAAAGTTATTGTATGCATTCTGTGAGGCGACCGTTCCGCGTGTGACCGTAATTACAAGAAAGGCTTATGGTGGTGCATATTGTGTTATGAGTTCAAAGCATACCCGTGCAGATATAAACTTTGCCTGGCCCAGTGCGGAGATTGCCGTTATGGGACCGGATGGTGCGGTGAAAATTTTGTATAGAAAAGAGATAAAAGAGGCAAAAGACCCGAAGGCACTGGAGAAAAAATTGATAGATGAATATACCGAAAAATTTGCCAATCCATTTGTCACTGCATCAAAAGGCTATATTGATGCTATCATCAGACCTTCTGAGACTCGTCCCCGTGTGATTGAGGCATTTGAGATGATTGAGAACAAGCGTGATACAAACCCACCAAGGAAGCATGGGAATATACCATTATAAAAGTCCAAAATGCCTAAACACCTAAATTCCTAAAAAGAACAAAAACAGAAGTCCAAAATGCCTAAAATGTCTAAACACCTAATTCGGATGATTCATATTCCTTGTTATTCTGAGCCTGCCAAAGGCAGGCGAAGAATCTCAATTTGGTGTTTGTTTTGTAAAATAGTTATTTTTTGCTAAAATTTATGGGCAACCAGTTCCTAAATCAACCCCTGTGAGAGCGATTTCTAATCGCGACATTATCGGGGCTGGGAAGCCCCTCCTACATAAACTTTCTTTGATTCCATCTTGTTTAGCGGTTCACGATCAAGAGTGTAAAGTGAAAACTTTGTAATGATACTGCAAGTGCTTCATATTAAACAGAACGATACTGCATTTAAAACTTATGTTTAAAAAAATATTAATTGCCAATCGGGGTGAGATTGCGGTGCGCGTTTTGCGCGCCTGCAGGGAGATGGGTATAAAATCAGTCACGGTCTATTCGGATGCAGACCGAACTGCATTGCATACCCGCTATGCAGATGAGGTCTATTATATTGGACCTTCACCAACTACCGAGAGTTATCTGCGGATTGAAAAGATAATTGATATTGCAAAAAAGAGTGGTGCCGAGGCGATCCATCCAGGTTATGGATTCCTTGCCGAGAATACTCAATTTGCTAAAGCATGCGAGGATGCAGGAATCATTTTTATTGGACCGAACTCAAGGGCGATTGAACTCCTCGGCGATAAGATTGAATCAAAAGTCACGATGGTCAAGGCAGGTGTGCCGGTAATTCCCGGAAGTGAGGGTGCAGTAAAAGACGAGGCAGAGGCACTGAAGGTGATAGAAAAGATTGGTCTGCCCGTTTTGATAAAGGCTGCAGGTGGTGGGGGTGGAAAAGGTATGCGGGTGGTACGCGATAAAAAAGAACTTGCTACAGCAATAAAACAGGCAACTGGTGAGGCACAGTCGGCATTTGGAAATCCAACGATCTTTATTGAGAAATTTTTAGAGCAGCCAAGGCATATTGAGTTTCAGATTTTAGCAGACAATTATGGGAATGTTGTCCACCTTTGTGAAAGGGAGTGTTCAATCCAGCGCAGACATCAGAAACTGATAGAAGAATCGCCATCAGCGATTATGACACCTGAACTCCGGGAGAAGATGGGTGAGGCAGCAAAGAAAGTGGTGAAGGCATCGGGCTATAATAATGCGGGAACCGTAGAATTTATGGTGGACAAAGACAGAAACTTCTACTTTCTTGAAATGAATACCCGTTTGCAGGTTGAACATCCTGTGACTGAACTCGTTACAGGCATTGATATTGTCAAAGAGCAATTCAGGATTGCCGCAGGTGAGAAGTTATCATTAAGACAGGAGGATATAAAGCTCAATGGCGCGGCGATTGAATGCAGAATAACTGCAGAAGACCCGGAGAACAACTTTGCACCATCAACCGGTAAAATAACTGAATTGATTGAACCCGGTGGTATTGGAGTCAGGCTTGATAGTGGTATATACGAAGGATTTGAAATTCCAATTTACTACGACCCTTTGATTGCAAAATTATTGGTCTGGGCACCGACACGAAGAGAGGCGATTGAGAGGATGAAAAGGGCATTGAGAGAATATACAATTCGTGGGATAAAGACATCCATTCCTTTCCATTTACTGGTAATGGATAATCCTCAATTTGTTGCCGGTGAATATGATACTACTTTTATTGATAGAATACTTGGTAAGATTGAATACAAAAAAGAGAATCACCAGATTGCTGCAATTGCGGCATTAATTACAAAAACTTTACAGGAGCAGAAAACAACTGCTACTACAAAATCAACACAGCAGAAAATCAGCCCCTGGAAACTCGCCGCCCGCCAATCAATGCTCCGGAGAATGTAGGGCGGTTTCTAATTAGGAGTGACCACCACTTGTGGGGTCGTCTATTTAACCAATTACCATTTAACCATTTGGTATTTCCTTGTAGGAGCGATTTTCTGATCGCGACTATCTGGTCTCTCTGGTCTTTCTGGTCTTTTTCGTTTCTCTGTTTTCATCGCCATTTTTGCCCTTTCAGTCCTTTTGCCTTTTAGTCCTCTTTAGCCTTTTTTCGCCTTCTTTAGCCCTGTGATTGGTCTTTCCCGTCTATTTAGTTCATCTTGTTTTCTCAAAATCCCTTTTTCACAATTATTCATCCCTATTTCCCCCTTGACGATGTTCCACGGTTCACTAATCTTTCCCATCTTCACCCCTGTTTACCCTTGTTCTCCTTTTTTTACCATTCTCAATCGTTTCACAATAAACGGTTCAAGTTTCACGATTTCCCATTCCGTCATGCTGAACTTGTTTCAGCATCTAATCTGTAGCGTTCAGTTTCATCTGGCCCGTATCACCCACCTCTCCTCTCCATTGGAGGGAGAGGATTATGGTGAGGGTGAAAAAGGGTTTGTAGCGTCCATCTTTAGATGGACGAAAAAATATAGTGGCATTCCGCCATCCTGCGTGACGGATTACCCCGCCTGGAACCATTGACAAAAAATTTTTGATAAATATAATAAGATATTGTGAATTATAAAGCGCTTAAACCAGTGATAAAAATCCCAAAGTCTGGTGAGAGCAGGATTAGCATTTCTTTTACTTACAATCCTGAGTATGTGCCTTTGGGACATAAAGACATTAAGACGACAGAGATTTATACTCATGTTAGCACGAAAAACTTGGGGAGGATAAAGAGCCCTTTAGACTCTCTACCCTTAAAAAAGGGAGACGGCGAATGACATTTTTTGTTAGGTTAAAAGATTCTATAGGTAGAATATCCGCACCGAGTGCCGATATCATTCCAAAATGGGAGTATATCCGCACTCCAAGTGCCGATATAAACAAGTTAGGCGAAAGTTTCATTAATATGAAAGGAGATGGTAATTAATATGAGAAAACACTTGATTAAGCAGATTCAAAGCTTAAGAAGTTCAAAGGTGATAGTCTATTTCACAGGAGATAGGCAACTTGCTGGAGCAAGAATAGCCGAAGATGCTGTAAGGCCTCTCTATGAACATTTACTTCCCGTCGGGAAGGCCACCAAAATAGATCTATTTCTTTACAGCAGAGGAGGCGACGTAAGCGTTCCTTGGCGTATAGTTTCTATGTTTAGAGAGTTTTGCGATGAGTTCACAGTTATAGTACCATACAAAGCCCATAGTGCTGCCACATTGCTATCCATGGGTAGTGATAAAATAATTATGGGGAAGAAAGCAGAACTAAGTCCAATCGACCCCACACTTGTAAAGATGATGGTTGGAGAAACTGCTGGTTAACCCCAAGAAATTAGCGTTGAGGATGTTAATTCTTATATTTCTTTCATAAGAGAAAGAGCCAACATAAATGACCAGTCAGCACTTGCAGAAGTAGTTTCTCTACTTGCAAATAATTTAACACCCCTCACTCTGGGAAGTGTGAATCGCCAGAATTCTCATATTAGATTGGTAGCAAGAAAACTATTAACATCACGAAAAGAAAAACTTGACGAGGCAAAGATAAGTTCAATAATAGAAACTCTTACCGAGAAAATTTATTCCCACGGTCATGCAATAGGCAGAAAAGAAGCGCAAGAAATTGGATTGTCAGTTGAGACCTCTGATGAGCAATTTGAGGCTGTTATATGGAAGCTTTACTTAGAATACGAGAAATTACTAAATCTTAACGAACCGATTGACCCACTTGTTACTTTAACAGGAAGAGAGGAGGAACATTTGAGGGATATTCCTATTGCGATTATAGAAAGTGAGAATAAATCACATATATTCAATACACAAATAGACCTCAAAAGAAGAAGACAAGTTCCATCTAACCCCCAAATTAACATTAATATGGGACTAAACTTGCCTCCAGAGATTAGACCGGAAAATATTCCGCAACAAGTACAACAGATCATACAACAGATGATTAATCAACTTGCTCAAGAAATTCAGAGGCTCGTTCAGCAGGAGATTGTAAGACAATCTCCTGAAGTAGGTATTGACATAAGAGTATATGGAGGTAGATGGCAAGAGTTAAATGAGGAGGTAAAAACATGAAAGAACCAGAAGCAAAGGTAAATATTAATTTCAAAATTCTACCATTTGGGCATGCTCGGATTGAAATAAAAGGCGGTGAAATGGCAAGAGAAGCTAAATTAGAACAAGTACCAAAGTATAGTGAGCCAAAGACAACGAACCAACAGATAATAGAAATTACCTTTGGTGGGGAAGAATACAGAACACCCAAAACCACTGGTGGCCTTTTATGAATGATACTAGTCCAAACCTTCGCCTAACACAGGCTATACAGCTCAGCCACTTCGTGGCTTCGCCCAAATTTGCCCTTACGGGCAAACTTCGTATAGCCCGAATCCGTTATACGCCATTGTCTACGAAAAGGAGTAAGTGAAACATGAAGACTAAAGTTAAAGACCGATTAATTACAGGGCTTGCTCAGTATCTCAGCGCTCAGTCGGCTGGTTCAAGTAGATTCGCTGTGGCTGATGGCTACCTTGCAATTGATAATTACTTCTCTGCCATCTTACTAGACGAAGGAATTGATCCGACCCGGAATCACAGGCAGAAACTTAACCTTATATTATTGCACTTCGGGAATCTGCTTGGCAAATCTGAAATTACCCAAAATGATCTTGAAGAATTTTATAAGTGTTGGCAGAAAGTACGGTATTCGTCGGCCATTCCAACTCCGAAAGAAACCCTCAACTTCATTAGAATGTCATACCGTGTTATATCTGCTATTACTCAAGAAATTGCCTGCCGATATGGTAAGTCGGTTGATAAGTTAGAGGAAGAACTTTATGCAGAGGTTTTGGGAAGTCGCTGGTCAAGTTTTGAAGAAGAATGTAGCTATATTCACGAAATGTGGCAGCAAGAAGCTGAGATTCAAGGTGAAATGGACATCGGCTCTAAACTCGGCAATAAAATGTTGAACCCATCTAATTTTTGTGAAATTCGCGCATTAGCCGACGATGAAATTACTAAAGAGATTATTGCCAAAGATCCCGAATTTGGTTCTAAGGTTGCGAATTTTTATCAGTCGTTCCTAAAATTAGTTGTGTATGTCCAAAATGTCCGCTTTAAACGAAATATGAACCCTGATGAGATTCCGAATTTCATGTTATCCTTGAGGTTGCGGTACCATGGGCAGAGCATGAAAGAAATAGCAGAAGATTGGAGTACAGGGATTGCTAAGGCTTTGGAATCCATAAAGAACAATGAGTTAACAGAAAAATCAGATAGAGGTGATGACAACAGCGTATAACACAGCATATACGGCTCACTTCGTTCGCCCAAAATTTCGGCTATGCCGAAACTTCGTATATGCTGAAACCGTTATACGCCATAGTTCAAAATACGGAAGTGAAACATGGAAAAGTTAGAATTCAATAAAATATACAATATAGACTGCATAGAAGGAATGAAAGGTATCCCCAATGCTACAATAGACCTTGTTATTACCGATCCGCCATTTGCAATAGATTTCAAAGCAAAAAGAAATAATTACCATAGAACAGCGTCAAGGGTTATAGAAGGATATAATGAAATTCCAAAAGAAGAATATTATGATTTTACACTTGCATGGATGAAAGAAGTATATAGAGTGCTCAAAGATTCTGGAAGTATGTATGTATTTTCGGGCTGGAATAATCTGAAGGATATTTTAATAGCGATTGATGAATTAGGTTTTATCACAGTAAATCATATTATTTGGAAATATCAGTTTGGAGTAGTAACAAAAAGAAAATTTGTTACCTCACACTATCATTGCCTCTATGTCTGTAAAAATGATGAAAAGAGGAAATTTTTTCCTTATTCAAGATATAGGAAAGAAGATGATGATAAAGATGGTGGCAGTTTGCATTATAAAGACAAAGAGGATGTTTGGATAATAAAAAATAAAAAGGGAATACTGGACAGGTGATCAAAAAACTCCTACAAAATTACCTGCGGAGTTAATAAAAAAGATACTGATGTATTCAAGCGAAGAAGGTGATATTATTTTAGACCCATTTCTTGGTTCAGGGCAAGTAGCAATTGTTAGTAAAATGATGAAAAGAAACTACATTGGATTTGAAATTGTAAAAGAATATTATGAATTTGCAAAAGAGAGATTAGAAAAGAATATTTATAGAATTAAAGAAGCCAAAGAAATTAAAAATCAAACACTGCTAACCCTCTTTGACATGGAGGAGAGAAAATGAATTTTTTAAGAGATGCTAAACAAATTGGAGAAAAACTAAAGAATCTTCCTAAAATATGGGATGGTAGAAAGGCTATTTTAGAGATGAAAGAATCTGGTTATCCCCAGTGGAAACAGATGGAATGGATTGGCTTTTATTTTCAATTTTTGTGTGAAAGACATTTATCGGATTTGACGGAAATACTTGGACCAAAATATGGAAATGTTAGATTTGACGCATTTAAGAATATTCCTTGGGATTTCAAGGTGCATGCTATGAACACAAGTAGTCATCAAATAATTGTTAATGACAGTGAAGCGACTGCGAATGGAATTAAAGATTATGGTGCTGTTGGCTTAATCCTCGCTATTGGAAAAGTTCTATATAACGACGAAGATAGGACATTTCAAAAATGGCACGAAGCACTAAAAGGTGGAAAGTCAAAATATGTGATAGAGAGGATAAAAAGAGGGGCTTGGTCAAGATTAAGAAAAGTATCATTTGATTTACAACAGATTTCTTTTATCAGAATAACAGATGCCACTTTGGTTAAATGTGGCTCATTTCAGGAAGATTTTAGGAATGCTGATGGAAGCCCACACAGAGCGAAAGTGCTATTAGACTTGGAGCAAATAGATGAAGAACTTGAATATTTTATTGAATTCTGAACGACGGCGTATAACACAGCATAAAAGTCACAGCCCCCAGCCCTCTAATCATTACCTACATATCTTTAATCCTATCGTGCATAGAGGGCTGGGGGCTGGATCCAGCCTATTCTTTAGAATAGGCTGTGAGTTCGTGCCCTATGGCACTCACCCAAACCCAGCCCTCGGCGGAACTTCTTTTATGCTGGAACCGTTATACGCAATGCCGTGCTTGAGAGAATAGGAGATAATTATGGAAAGTATTGAAAAATTTCAGGACCTGCTTAAAAGGCTTTTTCAGTTTGAAGCCTCTGATTTGGATTTCGGAATTTATCGGATTCTCAATTACAAGCGGGAGCAAATTGCGAAGTTTATTCAGGAAGACCTCAAAAATAAGGTTGAATCTGCGTTTGCTAAACACAAGGATGAAAGACTAACCAACATAAACCAAAGATTTGAAGAGGCAAAAGAGAAGGTTATTCAAAGTCTGGGAGAAAAGGCTTTCACACCTACTGGAGAACTTAAAGATGAATTCAAGGAT
>CBFGJP010000040.1:0-22552 GCA_965649105.1 Caldifarciminota bacterium | reverse complement strand
TTCTAACATTCTAACATGTTAGAATGTTAGAATAGTTGAACCGATGGAGAATCGTGCTACAGGCGGAAAGAAGGCATACTCTAATGCAAAAATCAACATTTTTCTACCTGCTGAAAAAATGTTGACTTTTGAATCCCGCTTTATCCTATATTGCCTTAATGCCTTTTGTGCCTTTAATTGCCCAGTATTGCCCTATTTATAAATCCACCGATATCTAACTATCTCTATTTAACCTTCACTATCTTCTGATTAAAACCAACACCGCTGAATTCATCTACAGATTTCACAATTGACACCTGTATATTTTTTTATTATAATCTATCAGGAGTAAAGGATGAATTTGTCACGCCAGAAAAAGCCTAAATGCTACATTGTTAAGAAACGGTGCATTTCCTATTTGAGACAATATCTTATCCTCCTTTCAAGAATCATACTCTGTGCAGGGATAAGCCTTTTGGCGGACTGCAGAAAAAAAGAGCCGGCGATTGAGATCAACAGTCCCAAAGATGGGGCAATTGTTGAAGGATTTGTAGAAATAACTGCACAGGTAATTGATGGTGAAGATATCTGGAGCCTTGGATTTTTTATTGATGATTCACTTGTAAAATTTTTTGAAAAAGGACCATATTCATATTTATGGAATACCATCTCTTTGCCTGATAGTTCCATCCATACGATATATGCAAAGGCATCACTGAAGAATGAAGATTATCTTTTCTCGGACACCATCGCGGTGATGGTCTATAATATACTAATGTTCTATGATGACTTTGAATTTTATCCAATCTATGATTATCCTTCACAATTTTGGTTTCCAATCTGGCCCGGCATTGGTGAAAGCACCTATGTTGATACACAATTTTCTTATGATGGAATAAAGAGTTTCCGGCTCTGTGGTTCTACACAATGGGTGAGGACCGATGGGATTGAACTTGATTTGACAAGATTGAATAAACTAACTTATGAATATGCCTTGATGATTCCAGAAAACAGCCCGGTCGGTGCCCTTGCCGGATTCTTTGTAAAATTGAACCCCACGCTGGGAACAATTTTTAATGGTGTCCTTTTTGACTTTAATGATAATTTAGTATATGTGCGTGGTGTTGACCCACAACCAACAGATTTCAAATGGCAAAAAAATTTGTGGTATAACATAAAAGTCAACCTTGATTATGATAGTCTATTGATGGATGTCTGGATAAATGGACAGAAGATTGCTGATGACATTCCTGCGGCAGAGAAATCAATCTCTGATACATTTGCCCTTGCCACTGAATACGGTGCAGGCGGTGCCGTTTATTTTGATAATATCAAAATCTCAAAAAATAACATTAGAACTGTCCGATAATCTTCGCTGATAGATTATGGTTTATATAAGAATAAGAAATTTCTGACTGCCAGTCAAATTGAATATAGAAGAATTCTATCAAATTCAGATTGACCCCGGCACCAGGGATTATAGAATAAACTTCTTCACGGAGATTTCCCGCATTCTTTGTGCCCGCAATATTTATAACAAAAAGATTCCTATTTCTAAATTGAAACAGCATTTCAGAACCGAGTTTTATTTTATATAATTCACTTTCAATCCCTCCGTAATCTTCAAGGTTGTTTTGAAAATCAGTATACACCTTTGTCCGGAAGAAGTCAGACCACGGTTTGCTCCATAAAAAGTATAGATTATGGTCGGTCTTTTGTGGATAGGTATATGCCCTTTTTCTTAAATAGTAGGTATTGAACAAACCAATATTTTTTATATCATACTCAACCCTTATTTCATCGGCGTATGCCCGCATTAAATTGCCCGTTGTATAATATGCATATCCGGTTTCTATTATATTCTCCTTCAACCATATAAATAGATTATTGGATGGCGTTAGTTGAACTGAAAAAAAGTAGTTATTTGAGTTATTGATGCTTGATACGATGGATTCTGATACTGGTTTGATTAATAATAATGGCAATCTATAATTTTCAGGGGCATTTGATAGATATTCATTAAAACTATTACCCATTCCAAAACCCAAATTCAGGAATGATAATTTTGAATACCACCTTCCCGGTGCGACATTAATCCCGTTATAAAAATAGTTATTTAAAGATAGGTCCTTTGTATGGATTAAATTATATGTGTAGATATTACCTTCATAGTTTGAAGTATAATATACACCCGAAACTACATCTACATTTGTTGTTAACCTTAATTCACTTTCCTGTTTAGTCTTTTTATCAACATTATAGAAATTACCCTCCCTCAAATCTAAGTTTATACTGACTGGAAACGGTAATAATAAATTGGTATTGATATAATATTCAAATACCTTATCTTTTTTTAGGTCCGCATCAAACCAATCATTATTTATGACTGAGTTGCACTTTAGTCTTGACCTTTTTAATTCGGCATTGTAATTGGCTCCGATTTGAAATCTTGTCTTATCATATTGTAGAAGAAGATCTTTACCCATTGATAGATAAAGATTTGGTAACGAAGGATTGAGATACATAAATCCGAGTTTGTTATAATGGAGGAGATTTTTATTATTCAGGGAGTCAATCTGAGATTCACTGGTATGACTCCCTTCTACTCTTACATAGCGCAGGGGTTCAATCCTCAGTCCAAGCCCCCATTCTTTTTCTAATCTCCCAAATCTTTTTTTATTCAAACCAAAGGTCTCAAATCCATTATCAAAATTAGAATATTTCGTTGTCAGACTGAAAAGCCCGTAATTTAAGATCAAATCATATCTCTGGGCATAATTCTTCTTTTGATTGATTGCAACCTGGGGGATAAATCTTAATCCTTTGTTGCCGGCATCAGTTTCCATTCTGCCGGTAAAGAATAAGAGGCTCTCACTGCTGAGCACTGCCATTCCTGGTGCGATATTGATGTCATTGCTAATTTTTAGATTGGGCTGGATTGAGTATAAATCTTCTTTACCCTGCTTTTGAACATACATATACTGCACCTCAATCTCGCTCAAATCCGTTATTATCCCTCTTTTAATGAAGATGAGCCTTCCTGAAGTATAATCCAGGATATAATCACTGCCGCGATTCATCAACTCTCCATCCACATAGACTTCTTCACTCCCCGGGAGCACTGGATAGAATGATAAACTGTAAAAAGGAAGATTTGTGGCATAATGGATAATCATAGAATATATATGGACTGTATCATCATAGACCTGGTCAGGAAAGGGCCTGCGCGCTGGGAATTTCAAATAACCAATATCACAATTAATGAATTGCGGGTCAACCCTATGGTCATTGTCCATATCAATGCCGAATTCATCAAGTGAATGCGTCTGCCCGGTGGTATCAATGATTCTTAGTTCTAATGTATTAGGGATTATCTTTGGACTTAGAGAATAGATATTCTCAACCTGATGACCGACAACAGAATCACCCTTTATTACAATCTCTTCTCCATTTAGTAATATTACGATAATGGCATTAGCCAAATTGGGTGTCCTGAGAAAATGGATTATGCCATTATTATAATCTATCATATAGTCAACGCCATTTATAAAGAGATCAAAATCACCCATAAACCCCGCAATGGTCATCCCCCTTCTTGTGCCAATATCGTTATTCTCTTCAATGCGGTCATCAATGAATATTGTATCAAATCCTTTGTTTATTTTCCTTGGGCCATCATAGATATAATAGAAGATGTTCTTCTGAAAATCCACATCCATTATTGTATCAATCTTCTCTCTGAAACGCCCATAAAAAAAATCTTTTTTCAAACTGGATTTAATAAGACCACCCTGCACGCCCAAAATGTGCTCTTTAAGTTTAATCTTTGCATCACCACCCAAGGTTGAAAATTCAGGCACGATATTGAAATTATAAAATTCACTCCGCAGATAACCACCATTCACCCGGTACAAAAAATCTTTATCTAACCCGCGATAGCCAAATCCATATATTATCTGCTCCTTATCCGTATCATCATAATACATCGATAGGAGACGATTGCTTTTATGTTGCATTAGAAGATTGACATTGAAATTATTATACAATGTTGTATCACTACCTGAATCAGATATCCTCAAAGAGCCAGTATTATAAATCCTTCCCTGTAATCTCAGGTCAATATCTTTATGAAAGGAAGCGTGCAAACCACCATTATCATAATACAGTATCTTTTTTGATTTTGCCTTAAACGCCTTAATACCTTCTGCCTGCCAGATTTCTGTCTCTTTATCTAGATACTGGATTTTGTCTTTACCAATGGCAAATACAAATCTATTATCCTCATAAACATCAATGAATGTATCAGACATAAGACCATTGGCAGTAGTATAATTCTGCCTTGAGCCTTCTTTAAAATTATATATTAAGATGCCATTTTCACCCGCGAGAAGAAGATTTTTAGAATTTACGGCAAATCCGTTTATGGAATTTATACCGCCCAATTCTATAAACTCATGCCAGTTTTCACTTCGTGGATTAAAGAATATTAATTTATCTTCCGTTAACAGGTAAAGTGAATCGCCAGTATTCTGGTAGTCCCTAAGGGGAAATCCCTGATACTGCCGCCAGTATTTGCCAGTGCGGTCGTAGCATAAAAATAATTCTTCAGATAAAAACCATATCTTCCGGGTGGTGCCTATTATGTAGTCTATTCGGACATCAGGAATTTCAGGTATAACTTCAGTCCTTTCAAATTGGCGATTGTACTGCAAAATTCCGCTGTCTGTCCCAAGGTACAAAATATCTCCATCATTATATAAGGCATTTATTTTCTTGTTAATAATTGTATCCCATCGCTCCGTATATTTATCTATTCTTATCAATCCAGAATCGGTGCCCACCCATACATAATCATCATCAAAATCAATCCCTGTTATTGAAGATTCAAATGGGTATGCCTGCCAGTCATTCAATCTTATATCTGCGCACGCCAAACCTTTTTCTGTTCCTATCCAGATTATGCCTTCATTGAGGGCGATAATTTTGATTCTACTACCTGGTAACCCGGTAACTATTGATGACCAGGTCTTTGTTGAACGGTCAAATTTCAGCACACCTACCTCGGTGCCAAAAAATATAAATTCTGAGGCATAAGTTTCGTTTATGCAGTCATAGATTATCGGTTCCCGGGCAATCTGTCTTATTGATAAATTAAAGAGAAGTAGTAAAAATTGCATCAATCTTATTCATTTATAAAACCTGAAGGGATCCCATCTTCTTTTTCTTCACAACTCCGCAATCTCTCTTTCTCCTCGGTGACATAAGAACCAGAATGTCTTCTTTCCTCACCGATTGAATAAACCTGAATCGCTCCATTTCCTTCAACCGGACAACGATTCTCACACATACCACAACCGGTGCATATTCTTTCATCCACCACGGGCCTGCCCAATGTTATCCCCAATATTGTTTCATTAACCATATTGATTGCATTATACTGACAGGCCTCATCACATATGAGACAGGTTTTATTCTGTTCCCAGGCAATACATCTACTGCGGTCAATGACTGCGGTTCCGAGTTTCACAAAACTCTTTTCTTTCAATGAAAGACTTCTTATTGCGGATGTGGGACAGACCTGGCCACACATATTACAATTCTTTTCACAGGCACCGATCCGCGGAACGAGTCTTGGTGTCCAGAGTCCTATAATTCCAGACTCAAATATACAGGGCTGGAGTCCATTCGTGGGGCACACCTTCATACACCTGCCACAATGTAGACACCTGTTTAAAAAATCTGCTTCAGGGATAGCACCCGGTGGCCGAATCAGTCGTCCTTCAATTCTTTGGTGATGGATTGAACGCAATAATGGCGCAAGGACAAATGCACCGCCGATGGAGATTATCAATTGTCTCTTTCTTATATCAAATTCAGGACGCAAAACTGTCTTTTTATATTCAATTATTTTTTGTGGACATTCATAAATACAGCGCAGGCAGACGATACATTCACCAGGGTCAATCTTTTTTTTCTTAAAATCTATCGCCCGGGTCGGGCAGACCATCTCACATAAACCACATTCTTTACAGCCTTCCCCAAAGACAAATTTAAATAGCGAAAATTTTGAAAAGAATGCAATGAGGCCGCCTAAAGGGCAGATATGCTGACACCAGAACCTATGGGTAAAGAGATTAAGCCCAATTATCATAACAAAAAAGCAAAGGGCGATTATTTTTTCAAGATAAAGAACAGAGACCTTTGGGCTAAACACGCCGACAAAAAACGATAGCACCGGGGATAGAATCAATAAAAGGGTTCTTTCAAAAATCACAAGCGGGTCAAAAAGATAAATAAGAGAAACACCAATGATTGCCGAGGCTATCAAAAATATCAGTATCAAATATTTGAAATTTTTCAGCCCTCCACTTAATAAAAATGTCTTTGGTTTTTTAATTAAGAATCCAGAAAGATCAATCACGGTCCCTAAAGGGCAGATAAACCCACAGAAAAACCTACCAAAGATAATTGTCAGAAGAATTATGACGAAGGAGAGTAAATAGATATTGATCAATGTGCGTGATGCAATGCTAATGATTAAAAAGACCAGTGGGTCAAGATAATAGAAATAAAGGAAATTTAATTTTGTGCCATAATATATTTGAAAGAAAAGAAAGACAAATATTAGCAGGAAGATTGATTGAATGGATAATCTGATTACACGATGTCTCTTTATACCTTTACCTCCTTTATTACCATCTTTTGAGTATCAATCTCACCGAGTCCAAGTTCATAGGCATTAATAATGTATTTCACATTCTTACCGGTAAATGATTTATCATACCACTGGCTTATTCCTACTGTATAAGAATCAACCGCCACCATATCAATGCCGCCAATGACGGTATTTAAAATTACCGTTTTACCCGGACCACCAGGCCCACCACTCGTCAATACCCTTGTTGCATCCACGATTGTGAGGTCGGGTTTCAAAACAAGTCCGAGTTCTGCAATCGCCCGGTGTAGATCTAACCTGTGTAAATGACTTCTATCCCAGATAAGCCCCATCAAATTCTTTATTCCTAAACTTACACCAGTTGCCGAATGGGACTTTGCCGTGGGCAGATTGATAAATCTGTCTACCTTCTGTAACTCCTTGGCAATCTTTATTGTTTTTAACTCCTTCCCACCCGTGACCTCAACCTCAGTAAATTGACGCTCTTTGCTGAGCATCAATAGATTGACCCTTTCCGCATCTATGAGCGCCTCATTAACCCCGCTCTTCTCAATACATATTTCAGGGTTTGCCAGTGGATAATCAATGATGGTGACCTTTGATGCCCCGGCTTCAAGACAGAGTTCAACCACCTGTTTTATTATCCCACTGCTTGTCGTTGCCCCACATTCCGCATTTGCAGAAAATGAAATATTTGGTTTGATCAAAACCCGGTCCTGGGGCTTTATAAATTTGTCTATACCACCCAGAAGATCGATTGCTGCCTTTACGAGTTTATTCTTTTCTCCCCGGGCAACCGCTATGAGCGGACCTGAAATTTTATCTTTCTCATCGCCCAATAGTTTTACAGGCAATGCCAGGCTCAGGGCAAGACCCGCACCGAGTTTTAAAAAATCCCTTCTACTGATCTCTCTGTTATTCATTGCCTTTGTCCCTGATTGCTGAGGAGATATTAAGGGCAAACAATTTTGCAACATCAAGCCCTGACTGCGAATTATCCGCAATATTGATATAGACATAGAACCTATCATCCCAGAAATCAAGGGTATATGAGAAACCTTCAATCTTATAGCGTGCCTCTTTACCCGCATTGCCATCGGTCCAGGGAGTCTCTGCGCCGGTCGCCTTAAAATCATAAACATCCTTCGCATTTACGGTATCACCCTGGTCAAAGATCCTCAGGCGCAGTTCTACAACCTGCTGATTATCAAGATAACTTTGAAATGCACACTTCACAAAGCCGCGATTGATGTAGTCTGGTGCCTCACCATCAATCAAACTGTATAACTGGGTCTGATTTTCTGCAATCTGCATTGCTGAACTCCTTGCCCAGCCACTGATCTCATTATCAAGAGGCACCAAATCAACAACATCTTTTGCTGTCGGCTCTTCTTTTTTTGCACAACTCAACACAAGGATAATAAAAAGAATAGCCAAAGGTTTTTTGAAATTCATTTTTTTCTCCTTTATTTGTCAGAAAATTTCATTTCAGTATCGTTATCTTTTTCAAATAATTTCTGCCTGAGTAGTACAACCTTATGAAATAATTTCCCTGCGGAATGTGCGTCTTAACACCATATTCAATGAAATGGTATCCTTTATCAAGATACCCTTTGTATACATTATCAACAATCCTGCCTGTAGGGTCAATTAGATCAATATAAACCGGTGACTCTTTCATCATTGCCAACTTTATTTTCGCCCGATTCTTAAATGGATTGGGTTGTATTGTAATGAATTTATCCACTCTCCTCTCTTCTGTTTCATTGCTTCCCTGTGGGTTATTTATCTCAATGAGATTTATATCCGTGGTGCCAAGATTGTATGGTGACTGGGATGCAGTCTGGATATGGTAAACCGGCCAGAGAATAGGACTCTGACCCAGTCCCTGCCGTTCAATATTTATCACCTGCCAGCCCCGGTAATCACAGGCAACTGGGTCTTTACTCATTATCAACTTCTTGGGATTGCAGTTTGGTGAACCACTGGGTCCGGATGTCACATTTCCGAATAGACTGTCAATAATAAATAACTTCTGGATATTATTGGGTGTAACGACATCGCGAATCTGTTGATTCATTGAGGGAATCTCTGGATTGCAGTAGTTGGCATGGGGTAAGCCAATAGGATTGTTTATTGAACCATAGTGATTCTTTAAACACAGGGTTACCTGGGCACTACTATGATTTTTCAAGACCGCAACATCAATGAGATAATCAATCATCAAACTGAGGATCCTTGAGGGATTCCGGGTATATGTGCCACTCCCGGTTTGAATCGTCAATGTGCAGGTGTTATCATAACCAACACCACTATGATCCGTGCCAAAACATCTCACCTGATTAGGGGTATTGTAGTTAATTGTATAACCACTGCCTATTAATTCTGAATCGGCCCTGTCCCAGACTATTATATTATAAGGATTGAACGAGACACCTGAAAATTGCATCTGCAGCAATCCGTTGATTATGGTATTAACAACTTTTGGATGAGAAGGTAGGGCACTATTTATACAATTGACCTTTATTCCGATAACACTATTGGCAGTTATACCCGGGAAGATTGATTTCCATGCCTCACCCACATCGTTAATTCCGGTCAATGCCTTGATTGAGGCATCCATCATTACCTGCACAACCGGTTCATTTATATTGCTCCCACTTGTGGCATTCGTATGGAAACACTGGACAACATCACTGGCACGGGATTCATTTATTTTATTAAAATCATTGATCTTGGGATTCACAACAACACCAAGAGTCCCCACCCCGAAATACTTTATAAACTCACGCCGCGAAATTCTTTTCATAAAACCCCCTATTATTTCCGTTTTAAATCCCTATATTTGTTTTGAAACTTCCAACAACACTTAAGTTTATTCATAATGCCTTTTTAGTCAAGACCCTATTTTTTGAAAATACTTGACAAATTTTAAATTTTATGTATCATTTTAAAATGGCAAAGTGGGTAAAGGCAAAAAGATTGAGTGTATTTACCTCCAATCCCTACACTGGAAACCCGGCATGGGTTGTTATGGGTGTAGATGATGTTTCTGAAGAAAATCTAAAACTCCTCGCCAATGACCTCAATCCTGTTTCTGATACCGCATTTGTTCTAACAGAATCAACCCATGAGGCAGATATTTATTTGAGATTTTTTACTGGTTCCGGTGAAATAAATTTCTCTGGACATGCCTCAATCGCTGCCTATTTTGCCTTGAGTGGAGAGAATATACTGAATTTAAAAGAACCCGAAACAACGATAAGACAGAGAACAAAATCTGGCATTCAACAGGTTGAGTTAAGGGTAAAGGATAATAAAGTCACAAGGGCAACATTAACGCTGACAAAACCAAATTATCTTGATATTGAAGTGAATCCTGTCCAATTATCCCGAATACTCGGCATAAGTCAGAATGATCTTCTCGCTGCAAATCTACCATTTGATATAATTTCAACTGGTTATTATGATTTAATTGTGCCCATAAAATCCCTTGAAATAATGAGAAACCTCAAACCTGATTTTACCTTTATGAACAACTTTTGTATACGCCTCGGCATCCATGGTATTATTGTCTTCTGTATGGAAACATTTGAACCTGGTGATACTGTATTTATGAGACACTTTGCACCGGTGGTGGGCATAAATGAAGACCCCATCTCTGGAGCAGCGGCAGGGAGTGTTGGTTGTTATCTTATTAGAAAAAATCTGATTGAGCCAAGTAATTTCTCAAGGATTATTGTTGAACAGGGTTATCTACAAAACCGTCAGGGTAAGGTATATGTCCATGTGGAATGCAGTCGTGAACAGATATTCAGGGTAAAGGTTGGGGGAAATGCTGTTTTAACCTTTACTGGTTATATACTCGCAATTTAAAATGAAATCTTGAATTTACTTCTTTTTTGTAATATATTTTATAAATATCCTGACTATTGCCGGGTCAAATTGAGTCCCGGCGTTTGCCTTTAACTCTCTTATTGCCTCTTCCTTAGACAATGCTTTCCTGTACGGTCTTTCTGAAGTCATTGCATCATAGGCATCAGCGACTGCAATTATTCTTGCAATAATAGGAATTTCGCCTTTTTTCAATCCTTCAGGATAACCAGAGCCATTGTAATGTTCGTGATGATGTTTAACACCACCGAGGGCCTCAATAAGCTCATTAAAACCTGCCAGCATATAATAACCGCGCATCACATGCAGATTTACTTCTTCTTTCTCCTCTTCGCTCAATTTTCTCGGCATCAATAATACACTCTCGTCAATACCGATCTTCCCAAAATCGTGTAAAAGTGCTGCAACTTCAAGAACAACTTTTTCTTCTTCGCTAAATCCCAATTCCTCAGCAATTGCAAGGGAATATTCAGTAACCCTTAGGATATGTCCATCACGATATGGAATTTGTTTATCAATATCCTTCCCTATCTTTCTTAATGACTTCAATGCCTTTTTGGGATTCTCTCTAAGGCTCATTGCCACGGAACTAAGTGTGCGTATAATATCATCAAGATTAATTTTAAAGGGTTTATCATTAACCATACTTAAGTATTATAACCAGATATTTAAGTCTGTCAAGACAAAAGCCTACCTATTAAAACAAGCAACAATTTTAATCCATTTTGCATTATCTTTCTCGGATTTGATTTCGGTAAGGATGAAATTTATGGACTTAACATCGTTATTACAGATTTAGTCTCCTGTGAAATTAGTGGCATTTATGAAATTTTGTGCCCTTTCAAACCCCTGGGATACAAAGATTTCAATCCCTTCTATCGCCTTGTCAATAACAAGTTTAATTACCTTTATTTCATCTCTATCAAATGGACTTAGGACGAAATCAGCAGAGTCTATCTTTCGTTCAATTGAATCTTCATTTGCAATACCAATGCGCAGTCTGGGGAAATCTTCGGTATTCAATGCCTCAATAATAGACCTCAAACCAAGATGTCCACCATCACTTCCTTTTGCACGAAATCTCATTCTGCCCAGTGGAATATTAATATCGTCAAGGATTATTATAAATTCATCTGGATATTTTTTAAGTATATGTGAAACAACAATACCCGAGCGGTTCATTAACAAAAGTGGTTTTATTAGCTTTATCTCTTTTTTTTCTATGATTAGTGTTGATTCCTTGTATTCAGGATAACTTACAAACCTTTTTTTGAATTTTTTTGCCAGACGATCAAGAAAAATGAAACCAACATTATGCCTTGTCCAGTGATATTTTAATCCAGGATTGCCCAGACCAAAGATTATCATCTTCAAAGATTATATACATTTTTCTTGCCTAATCAATCATTTTAGCATCACTGTCTTAATTATTTTGGTAAAATCACCGGCTTTTAGTTCTATGAAATAAACTCCGTTTGGCAATTGTCTTCCGTCATTATTTTTGCCATCCCAATAGATTCTATAGACTCCAGGACCTTTTGACTCATTGACTGAAGTTTTTACTAACTGCCCAGAACTATTATAAATTTTTAATGAAATTTGGTCTTTGGCATTCACTTGAAATTTTTCATTTGGAATTTGATATTTAATAAACGCTGTATTGCGAAAATGATCTGGACTGATGTGTAGTATTTCTCCCTGTATCATTGTCTCTTCTCTCCTTGTCTCAGATATCACTACTAATTCATCCGACGTCCAGTAGACCATACCACCAGCAAAAAGACAGTAGGGTGTAATAGATAGAAAGTAGAGAGTAAATAAAAAAGAAGAAATAGGTTAAGAAGATAAGAAGGTAGGATTTTCAATAACCCTTGATAACCCTTAATTCTCCCTGATACCCCTTGATTACCCTCGCTTACAGTTCCATCCGCTTTAATCCATCTCCATTTAAATTTATTCTTTCCCTATTTTTCTTATTTACCCTTCTCTTCTTTCTTCTCCTCTTTTGCTGGTTTTTCTTCCTTTGTTTTCTCTTCTTTGCCTTTTTCTTCTTTGACCTTTTCCTCTTTTGCTTCTTCTGCCACTCCTTCAGACGGTACGGCGGCTGGCGTCGGCGCTACTTTTTCAACCTTTGGTGCAAGGACTGAAATTATTGGAGTCTCTGGTTTTATTTCAAATTCAATATTAGGAATCACTATGTCTCTTAGATGAATCGTCTTACCTATGTCCAGATTTGAAATATCCACATCAATATGGGAAGGCATATGGTCAGGCAAACAACGAATAACAACTTCATATAGATGTTGATCAAGAAGACCGCCCTTCTTCACACCCGGTGCCTCACCAACCAGATGTATGGGAACTGTTGCCTTAATCTTTTCTTTTTTGCTTATATGCTGAAAATCAATGTGTAATAATCTTCCATCTATGGGATTATGCTGAATGGATTTGATAAGACAGGAATATGTTTTGTCTTTTAATTTCAAATCAACAGTCACTGCCTCTTTCTTCAATATCTCAAGAATTTTATCAAATTCTTTCTTTAACACATAAATTCTCTTGCTTTTTTCCTTGTGCCCATATAAAACAGCCGGAATTTTTCCTTCTGTTCTCATCCTTTTTACATCGCCCTTTTTTTGGGGTTCATATAAATAGGCTTCAAGTTCCATCTTCATTCTGCTACCTCCTTAAATAATGAACTTATTGACTCATTGTTGTGAATTCTTTTTATTGCCTCAGCAAGAAGATGACCGATTGATAGTAACTTCAGCTTATCCGTCATCTTCTCCATGGCAATTTTAAGCGTATTAGTTATAGCAATTTCTTTTATTGGCGATTTTGCTATTTTTTCCATGGCATTTTTGGAAAAAAGCCCATGGACAGCACAAACATATATTTCTTTCACTCCTTTACTTTCAAGTGCTTCTGCTGCATCAACAATTGTGCCACCGGTATCAATCATATCATCGTATATAATTGCATTTTTGCCCTTTACATCCCCAATAACATTGACAACATTTGATTGATTCGGTCCGGTCCGTCTCTTATCAATTATTGCAATTGGAACATCTTTTCCTAAACGACGGGCAAAGGCACGGACCCTATTTACCCTGCCTGCATCCGGGGATACTACAACATAATTTTCCAATCTCTTTGCAAGGTAATAATCAATGAATACAGGTGCTGCATAAAGATGGTCAACGGGAATATTAAAAAATCCCTGAATTTGTTCCGCATGCAAATCCATTGTTAATACCCTGTTAGCACCACTGACGGCGAGTAAATCGGCGATCAACTTTGCAGAAATTGGTACTCTTGGTTCATCTTTGCGATCCTGCCGTGCGTAGCCATAATATGGAATAACTGCTGTTATTCGCTCTGCAGATGCCCTCTTTGCGGCATCAATAAAAAGTAAGAGTTCTAAAAGATTTTCCGCAGGTGGATTTGTTGACTGAATAATAAAAACATCCTGCCCTCTGACATTCTCTTCTATCTTAACCTTTAATTCCCCATCAGCAAATTTCGTTACCAAGCTCTTACTTAAAGGAATACCAATATGACTTGCAATCTCCTGTGCCAGTTCATTATTTGAACTTCCCGAAAATAACATTATCTTTTCCAACCAACCCCCTTTATTCAATTTCTTTTACACTTTTCTTTAAAGGCTGGGGCGGGAGGAGTCGAACCTCCGCAACAGGATCCAAAATCCTGGGTCCTGCCATTAGACGACGCCCCAATAAAGATAGTTATTAGTTATTGGACATAGATGCCGGTATGGTCATAGGGTGCAAGTCTATTGTTTTCTTTTACCATAAGACCGTGCCCAAAGACCTTACTGGCTGCTACGCCATAAACCATTTTTATATTGTTTCTGCCTCAAAATACATTGCGCCAATACTTGATAGGTATTTTATAACACTCTTCCTTATATTCTTCTCATCTATCACCGCATATAGGCAAGAGCCGCTACCCGAGAGAGAAACCATAAATGCACCAGCCCGTAATAGATTTGTTTTTATGTCCAATAAATCAGGATGGGCTTTAAAGACAACCTTTTCAAAGTCATTTACAATATTTAGACCCGTTCTAACTTTTTTCTTTTTCTGCATTAATATATTATCCACTTCTATACCCGATGTCAAGGTTGATTTATCGTATTCTTCATAAGCCCATTTTGTTGCAATTGGATAACCAGGATAATAAATCACCAAATGCATCTTTGGAAGTTTAAAAAATTTTAATTCATCACCGACTCCACGGGCAATCGCTGCACCCCCTTTTATAAAGAATGGAACATCACAACCTATTTCTCTGCTTAACTTCATTAGTTCTTCATCTGGAATATTTAAATTAAAGACCTCGCGCATACCTTTCAGGACACCAGCCGCATCTGAAGAACCACCACCCAAACCACCACCGATAGGAATATTTTTTTGAAGAGTAATTTTTACTCCTTCATCAATATCATAGGTCTTTAAAAACAACTGCGCGGCTTTATAGCAAAGATTTTCTTCGCTCGGAATTTTTAACCCTGGCGATACCAATGTGATTCCTTTTTCACTTCTCTCCAGAAGAAGTTTATCACTTAAAGAAATTGTGGATAGCGTTGTCTCTATATTATGATAACCATCTTCCCTTTTGTTGAGGATTGTTAGTCCAATATTTATCTTCGCATTAGCATTTACTTTAATCATTTAATAACCTCTATTTTTACTTTAACAACCCCTTTTTTAATCATATCTATATCGCGTGCAGCGATATAAGATAGATCAACAATTCTATCCTTCTTATGGGGACCTCGGTCATTTACTTTCACCATCACGCTTTTTTTATTCTCCAGATTGGTAACTTTTATTTTCGTGCCAAAAGGAAGTGTTCGGTGTGCACAGGTGTAATCCCATTTGTTATATACCTCGCCGGACGCAGTCTTCTTTCCATTAAATTCATCACTATAATAACTTGCCAATCCATATTCCACATTATGTGCCTGTGCTTGTCCAGTAAAGCAACAGGAAAATAAAAAACAAATAATATTCATAATTTTTATTATACTGGAATTTCTCATTTTGTCAATGAAGTTTTTTAATAAACTTTCCAAACTTAAGAAATGCAAATCCTGTGCCAAAAAAATTTTTTTTATTTTTTATTTTTGCTTGACTTTTTCTAACTTTTGGATAAACTTATCCTGCTTAAATTTTTCTTTTTTGTAAAAATTTTTTCTAAATTAAAAAAAAATGAAATTTCGAGGAGTTTTAATAAAAAACATGTGGATAACTTTGTGGATAAATGTGGATAACTAAATATGGGTGAACAGGCAAAAATTTATTGGCAGAACATACTTACATATATTAAAGAGCGGATACATCCGCAGTCTTTTGCTACTTGGTTTAATCAGAGTAATGGTATTGAGATCAAGGATGATGTCTTGCTCGTTGAAATGCCGACGAATTTTCATATTGATTGGATAACTATGCATTATTCCAAGATACTTGAAGAGGCAATCGGTTCAGTCAACGGCACCAACCTAAGACTTTCATTCAAAGCGGCGAATCAGGAGACCAATCGTCCGGTAGTCAAAAAGAAAAGAATAATTCTTTCCCACGATGTCACGAAGCTACAGGAAAGATATACCTTTGAAAATTTTGTCGTCGGAAAAAATAATGAACTTGCCCATGCTGCAGCATTGGCGGTGGCTGAGGCACCTGGAGAGGCATACAATCCGCTTTTTTTATATGGTGGAGTTGGACTGGGGAAGACCCATTTAATGCAGGCAATAGGAAACTTTATTCACAAACAACATAAAACCCTTAATGTTTATTATACCCAGGCAGAGAATATAATGAATGAATTGATTGATGCCATTCAGAAAAAAGATCAGTTATCTTTTAAAAAGAAATATAGAAATAAAGATATTTTATTGCTTGATGATATTCAATTTATTTATGGAAAAGAACGTCTGCAAGATGAAATATTCCATACCTTTGATTATCTTTATACGCAGGGGAAACAAATTGTCCTGACTTCGGACCGACCACCGAAAGAACTGTCAACGCTTGAAGAGCGTCTTACTTCAAGATTTCAGGGGGGGCTTGTTGTAGACATCCAGCCCCCGGATCTTGAAACCAGGATCGCAATTCTCCAAAAGAAAGCAGAAATGGAAAATGTCAAAATACCGAATAATGTTGCCTATTACATTGCATCAAGGGTAAAATCAAATATCAGAGAATTAGAAGGATGTTTAATCAGACTTCTTGCTATATCATCTCTTTCCGGACAGGAAATTAATGAGGCACTGGCTGAGGAGGCATTAAAAGATCTTTTAGGAAACGGATATAAGGTTAGCAAAGAAAAGATCATTCAGGTCATCTGTAATGAGTTTGGATGCACGCAAGAAGACTTAAAAGGAACAAGGCGCACGCAGCGGCTTGCCTTAGGAAGACAGGTTACAATGTATCTCTTGCGTAATTTACTTAATTTATCGCTTGCCGAAATTGGCGCATGTCTTGGAGGCAAGGATCACAGCACGGTGATTCATGCGATAGAAAAAATTAATCATCTTAAAGAAAATGATTTTGAATTTTCAAGATTATTAGAGCGGATAAATTTAAAGATAAATGGTGGATAAATTGTTGATATTTTTAGATAAAAAAAATTTTTTAAATTTATCAAACTTTATCAACTTTGTTATCAACATTGAAGATTGTTTTTTATTTAGATTTCTCGATTGGTTTAAGGTTTGTCAACATATCCACATATCCAACAATAATAACTACTATTTTTTATATTTAATTAATTTGTTGACTTATAAGGAGGCATAAATGGAATTTAAAGTCAGTAGAATTAGTTTTGAAAAAATGTTAAATAGCATTGTAAAATTGATTCCACCTAAAAGTACACACACAGTTTTACAAAATGTTATCATAGATATAAAAGACAATACGTTAAGTATCGAAGGAACTGACCTTGACATTTTCATAAAGAAATCAATTAAATGTGATGTTAAAAAAGAAGGAAAGGCTTTGTTACCCGGAAAGAAACTTCTTGAAATTGCGCGCGAATCAAATGTTGATGAATTAATATTTAAACTCAGGGAGTTAAATCTACAAATAAATGCCGGAAATGCACAATTTAACATTCCAGCGCTTGATTATAATGAATTTCCAGAACTTCCTTCTTTTCCAAAGGAAAAATGGATAACCATTAATATTGAAGAGTTAAATGAAATGGTCGATTCAACAGTCTTTATGGTCTCAAAGGATGTTAGCAGAAGAGCAATGAATGGTGTTCTCTTACAACTAAAAGATAACAATCTAAGTATTGTAACAACCGACGGTGCGCGACTTGCTTTATACAGAAAAGAACTAAAGGCAAAAGACGGCGAATTAATAGTTCCTCCTAAAGTATTTGATTTAATCGATTTAAATCAATTAGAAGAACCGGTAGAAATTTATATTGAAGAAAGAATAATCGGCCTAAAATATTCTTCAACCGCGATAATAGCCAGACTTATTGAGGGACCTTATCCTAACTACGAAAGCGTAATCCCAAAAGTCTTTCCCGGTACTTGTACAATTGAAAAAAATATGCTGGATGGTGCTTTAAAGAGAGTTTCTCTTGTTTCAAATCCGACGATAAGAAGTGTAAAATTTGACTTTGGTGGAGATAAACTGTTATTGTCTGCATCATCACCGGATTACGGTGAAGCAAAAGAAGAAATCGGTTGCATGTATGAAGGTGAAAAAATTTCTATCTGGTATAATGCCGGTTATTTACTGGAAATAATCAGACACATTACGACAAATGATGTTGTTTTTCAATTGACATCGCCATCAACGGCTTCTTTGATAAAACCTAAAAATTTTGATAATTTAATTTATTTATTAATGCCATTGCGGATTGATTCATATGAATAGAAAAATAATTCTATTTTATTTGGTTGGAATTTTTGCTTTTATAAATTTTTCCTCAGCCCAGCATTTTGGTGTGGGTATAATACTTGGTAGCCCAACTGGATTTACGGGAAAATTTATAATAACACAACAGTCGGCAATTGCAGCAAATATCGGCTGGTCTTTGGGAGACAATCCCAGGCTTCATTTGACTTGCGACTATCAATTTCTCTTTCCAATGGTTCTGCGCTGGACCGATGATATGAGTGGAGAGCAGAAAGAGATTAAAAATTTAACTCCGTATATAGGAATTGGTGGTAGATTTAAATTCAAAGAAGATCCATCTACCCATGATACTGAATTAAACATCGGAATACGTCTGGGCGGTGGTGCGGAGTATATGATTTCCAGATTTGGTATCTTTTTGGAGATATATCCCGTGGTGAATATTCTTCCTTCAACTGATTTTGATATAGAAGGTGGGCTGGGCGCAAGAATTTATTTTTAACAAAATAAGTCTTGACTTTGTCTTAAAATTAGTTATAATTGCTTCTTGCGTTTTTTGCCCTTGACTTTTTTAAAAAACTGAATATAATATATTGCGGGGGATAAAAAGATTTTCCAAGCAGATACTCATTTCTTCTAACTAATCTTAAAGTGAGGTCTGCTAAAATGAAATGGCTTTATGCCATTTATCGGTCTTTGAAAATTTATTAAGATTGGCGGAAGGATCGTGGGTTCAAGTTACTAAGGGCGCATGTGAGGATGCCTTGGCATCCAGAGGCGATGAAGGGCGTGGTAGGCTGCGATAAGCGCCGGTGAGGAGCGAACATCCTTTGACCCGGCGATTCCCGAATGGGGAAACCCATCTCGTTGAAAAACGGGATATTCTCCGTCTTTGGCGGAGAAGGCAAACCGGGGGAAGTGAAACATCTCAGTACCCCGAGGAAAAGATATTCCGAAAGTAGCGGCGAGCGAAATCGGAAGAGCCCAAACCGAACTGCATGTTAAAGCGGACAGGCGTTGTGCAGTCGGTGTTGCGAGGTCCAGCCGAACCCAATCTGTCCTGCGGGTTGTGAAGTTACAAAACCTCAAAATAGCCGAATCTTCCTGGAAAGGAGAGCCATAGATGGTGAAAGCCCAGTAGGCGAAATCTTAGAGGTCTTCACTGGCTGGATTCTCAAGTAGCACGGGATAGGTTATCCTGTGTGAATCTGCCCAAACCACTGGGTAAGGCTAAATACTCCTGGATGACCGATAGTGCACCAGTACCGTGAGGGAAAGGTGAAAAGAACCCCTGGCGGGGAGTGAAATAGAACCTGAAACCATGCGCCTACAATCAGCAGGAGTTTGACCTCTACCTGAGCAATCGGGTAGATGTGTTGAATGACTGCGTGCCTTTTGCATAATGAGCCGGCGAGTTGTCCTGACCTGCTAGCTTAATCCCGGCATGAAGGTGTCGGGAGGAGGCGTAGGGAAACCGAGTCCAAATAGGGCGTATTAGTAGGTTGGGGCATTACCCGAAACCCGGTGAGCTACCCATGGTCAGGGTGAAATTCCGGTGACACGGAATGGAGGCCCGAACCGGTGGATGTTGAAATATCCTCGGATGAACTGTGGGTAGGAGTGAAAGGCTAACCAAACCGGGTGATAGCTGGTTCTCCCCGAAATGCCTCTAGGGGCAGTCTTGGATGTTCTGTAGTAGTGGTAGAGCACTGGATAGAAGAGAACCCTTCGGGGTTCAAATCTAACCAAACTCCGAATGCTACTACATAAAAGTCCAGGAAAGAGGCGGTGGGGGCTAAGCTTCATCGCCGAAAGGGGAATAACCCAGACCACCAGCTAAGGTCCCTAAGAGTTGGCTAAGTGGGAAAGGATGTAAGATGACTCAGACATCTGGGATGTTGGCTTAGAGGCAGCCATCATTTAAAGAGTGCGTAACAGCTCACCAGCCGAGTCATTTTGCGCCTAAAATTTACCGGGGCTCAAGCCAACCACCGAAGCTGTGGCTTCTCAACTATTACGGTTGAGAGGGGTAGGGGAGCGTTCCGTTGTAGGTTGAAGCTCTATCGTGAGATAGGGTCGACGAAACGGAAGTGATTATGCCGGCACGAGTAGCGATAATCCGGGTGAAAAACCCGGACACCGAAAGCCCAAGGGTTCCTGGGGAAGGTTAATCCGCCCAGGGTTAGTCGGATCCTTAGCCGAGGCCGAAAGGCGTAGGTGATGGGAAAGCCGTCAACATTCGGCTACCATCTGTAGTTTCGTTATCACCTATGGGGTGACGCTGATGGTAGAGGCGGTTCCTGTGTTGGAATACAGGATCCAAATACTTCAGGGGAATTTCCAGGTAAATCCGGAGATTCTTAACCCTGGGGTATGATGGGGAGGCCCAAAAGGCCATAAACCCGCCTCGAGATTCAGCCGAGAAAAACCTCTATGGAAGAGACTATGGGTGTCCGTACCGGAAACGAACACACGTGGGCGAGGTGAAGATCCACAGGTGCTCGGGTGAACCCTTGTTAAGGAACTCGGCAATCTAACCCCGTAACTTCGGAAGAAGGGGTGCCCGCTATGATGAATAGCGGGCCGCAGTGAAAGGGCTCTCGCGACTGTTTAACAAAAACACAGGTCTCTGCTAAGCCGTAAGGCAAAGTATAGGGACTGACACCTGCCCGGTGCCAGAAGGTTAAAGAAGGAAGTTAATCTTGGGGCAACTCAGGATGAAGCTTCCGACTGAAGCCCTGGTAAACGGCGGCCGTAACTCTAACGGTCCTAAGGTAGCGAAATTCCTTGGCGGGTAAGTTCCGTCCTGCACGAATGGTGTAACGACGGGAGCGCTGTCTCAACAAGGGTCCCGGCGAAACTGTAGTGGCGGTGAAGATGCCGCCTACCCACGGTAGGACAAAAAGACCCCGTGAACCTTTACTGCAGCTTGCTATTGAATCTTTGCAGGACATGTGTAGCATAGGTGGGAGGCTATGAAGTCCCGACGCCAGTCGGGATGGAGCCGTCAGTGAAATACCACCCTTGTTCTGTCGGAGGTTCTAATTCTGCCCTTGCAAGGCGGAAGACAGTGGCAGGTGGGCAGTTTGACTGGGGCGGTCGCCTCCTAAAATGTAACGGAGGTGCCCAAAGGTTCCCTCAGTGCGGTCGGTAATCGCACGCAGAGTGTAAGGGCATAAGGGAGCCTGACTGTGAGGCCGACAGGCCGAGCAGGCACGAAAGTGGGGCCTAATGATCCGGTGGTTCCGTGTGGAAGGGCCATCGCTCAGCGGATAAAAGGTACTCCGGGGATAACAGGCTGATCGGGCCCGAGAGTTCACATCGACGGCCCGGTTTGGCACCTCGATGTCGGCTCATCGCATCCTGGGGCTGGACAAGGTCCCAAGGGTCGGTCTGTTCGCCCGTTAAAGCGGTACGTGAGCTGGGTTCAGAACGTCGTGAGACAGTTCGGACTCTATCCACCGTGGGCGTAGGAGACTTGAGAGGAGCTGTCCTTAGTACGAGAGGACCAGGATGGACGGACCTCTGGTGCACGAGTTGTCATGCCAATGGCACAGCTCGGTAGCCAAGTCCGGAAGGGATAACCGCTGAAAGCAACTAAGTGGGAAGCCCCCCTCAAGATCAGGTCTCCCGTTCAACCCAGGGGCAACTCTGGGTTGACCTGAAGACTACCGGTAGACTACCGGTTTGATAGGCCACAGGTGTAAGTGCAGCAATGCATTGAGCCGAGTGGTACTAATCAGTCGAGCGACTTGGACTTCCTTCCGCCATTTTCTTTGAAAATCTGTTAAATGGTAAAAATTTTAAATAAAAAAAATATTTAACCAATTACCATTTAACCAAAAATATTCCCGGTGGCAATACCGGTGGGGGAAACACCTCTTCCCATTCCGAACAGAGAAGTTAAGCCCACCAGGGCCGATGGTACTGTGCTCGCAAGGGTACGGGAGAGTAGGTCGCTGCCGGGTTTTTTATTATTCACTCTACTGCTTGACAGGCATAAAAGATTGACTAATATTAAACCTGAATCCTGCGTGATTATTTACAAACATTGTAACTTAAATTCCGCAAGATGGCGATAAATAGAAGCCTTCCTGAAGATTGATTT
>CBFGJP010000039.1:0-22605 GCA_965649105.1 Caldifarciminota bacterium | reverse complement strand
CTGTATTGATAATATTCTTTTTTATCTTATCGGTATTTGGTCTAATGAAATCTTATGAGTATATAAAGAATAATCCGAAAAGGATTGAGTGGTTAATTATTTCTGCAGTCTCTTACGGACTCTTAACCATCACCCTTACAAATTTTTTAATCATCCTTCCTTTTATTTTACTATGGCTTTATTTTGTAATTAGAAAAATTCAGCGAAAATTAAAATTAAAATACATAATAATATTCTTGGTCTTTGCTATCCTACCAGGATTTTTTACTACATTGCGTAATTATATTCATTCAAATGAGCTCGTTTTGATATCATACAATGGCGGAATAAATTTCTATATTGGCAATAATCCCGATATCAACAAAACGATTTCAATCCAGCCCGGTTATCAATGGGATAGTCTGATCACAACTGCCTATATTTCTGAAAGAATAAAAAATTTTAGTGAGATGCAAAATTTCTGGTATAAAAGGGCATTTCAATTTATAATACGAAATCCTTTAAGGTGGATTGTTATAACAATCAAAAAAACAGTTTTATTTTTCAATGCCTGGGAATTCCCCCGGAATACTGATGATGAGTTTTTTTTTAATTATTCAGTCATTAACAAATTACCGCTCTTAAAATCAAATTTACTCTTTCCTCTTAGTTTGACAGGATTAATCCTCATCTTTTTAACCCTAAAAGAAGCAAAACAAAAAGATTTTTTTATTTTAATATTTTTAATCGCATCTGGTTATACTATCACAATCATCTTACTCTTCATCACCGCCCGGTATCGTTTACCTGTAATTCCCTTTTTCTGTATATTTTCAGGATATTTTATACTCAAATTTATTGAATCAATCCGAAAGAGAAAATTAAATTTTGTTTTCAAATCAATAATTATCTTCATCATATTGGTAATATTCACTTGGATAAAATTTTTTGAAAATGAATATCCTTATAAAAAGCCAAAGTCATTAAGTTATATTCAGATAAGCAGGGTACTTTTGGAGAACAACCGATTTTCTGAAACAGAAAAATATTTGACTGCTGGGCTACAATTAACAGCGGATGAATTAAAGTATGAATTATATTATATTGGCGGGCTCTACTATAATAAACTAGGCAAAACTAAAGAGGCACTCCAACATTTTAAAAGGTCTGTTGACTTAAATCCTTATTTTCATTATGCGCTAAATCAAATTGGATATGTATACAAAAGAACCGGGCAGATTGATAGTGCGATTTACCATCTCAAAATCGCAATAGATATCCCGCATTCAGATGCTATGGTATATTACAATCTTGCGGATTGTTATTTGATGAAAAATGAATTAGAAAAGGCAATAGAGATTCTTAAATTACATATTGAAAAAAAACCATCACCAAATCCTGTTATCTACGAGGGGATTGCAAAATTATATATGAAAAAACAGGACTATATAAATGCCATTGAAAATTTCAAAATGGCAGTAAAATACCCCCAGGGTTATGAAATTACACCTGAAATATTCAATCTCATTGGAATATGTTATATGCAATTGAATGATTTAGAAAACGCAAAAAAATACTGGTTGATAGGTTTGAAAAAAAATAGTAAGTATCAACCAATACTGCAGAATTTAAAATTATTGAATAAATAAAAAAGGGGGCAGATGCCCCCTTTTTTATTATTAACTTCACTTAGTGGGAGACAACGAGTTTACCCGAGAGATTCTTGTTATCGGTCTTCAAGACAACTATATATGCACCATTGGAAAATTCACGGGTATCAACCGTAGTGGTATAGAATCCAGCATTCTTATAGCCCTGGTCAATAGTTCTAACGAGTCTACCATCCGCACTGTAAAGGGTAATTGATACATTGCCTGATTTTGGTAATGCATAGGAAAGACTAGCCTGGCTACGAACTGGATTTGGTGCAATATTGAGGGCGAGTTTGTTTGGTGTCTCGGTCTTATTCTCGGCAATACCAACAATCGGATTCCTACCAACAAACCACCGGGATGGATTTGCTTGATTACCCTGGATAAGGGCATAAAGATCATCCATTGGAGAGCTTATAGCGCAACCGAATGCGAAGAAGAATTGCCCATTTCCTACCGGATCAACTCTCTTTGCAATCTGCCAGAGACAATTGTTATGGTCGGTTATATTCTGGGTGAGATTTATTGGTGTATGCCAGGTATTTCCATTATCTTGTGAATAGTTGTAGTAGATATCCCAGAAAGTGCTCGTGCCTGAACCACTCCTTGCTTCACCAAATAAAACGACGACATAGTTACCACCTGCAGCAACCGTGGGATAGAAGTTCTCGGCACCGGCGGTAGTAACACCAACTTCAGTGCAAGGCTGACCAGGGGCGGTTGAAACATAAACCTTACCCACATAAGGATAATCAGCATCGCTACCATCAATTATATCAAAGACAAGAACTGGATTGCCTGCATCAGTAACTGCCATCTGTCCCCAGTAGAAAACATTCTGGGTAAATGGCTGGGGCCAAACGAGGTTATATGTCTGGACTGCACTCCAGTTGATACCATCGGTTGTGGTCTTGTAATACACATTCAAATTATCATCATACCAGAAGACATAAGCGGTACCACCATTGACATCAAATCCCCAGAAATAGGATGTTGCCGGCGCGACAACACCACTGGCAAGTTGCTGGCTCAGATTTGTGTTATAGGTCCTGTAGAGAATGTCATAGCTTCCCGTAACTCCGATAAATAAAATATTTCCATTGGGCAATTGGTGTCCATCGTTTTTATGTGTTCCTACATTGCCTGAGAGGTCAACCGGTTCATCCCATAATGATGAAAACCAGCCACCACTCTCATACTGTCCCATCATTGCGCCCCAGGCACCAGAAATGAGAACGGGCGCAGAAATGTGTGGTCCCTGGCCATCAACTGAAGCAATTGAATGTGGATAACGTGCACCGCCCAATTGAGCAGTATAAACATTCTCATCGGTCCAGGCACTACCAAATGTCTTATCATTCTGCCAGACATCAAGGTTGTTACCAACAACAAAGTTTCTGCAGACAAATTGGAGATACTCATCGGTAGGATTATAAGCCAAACATTCCTGTTGCTGTGTCCACATACAATATTGATTCACAGAAGAATCTGCTATTATTATCTCTTGTCGGGTTGTCACTGGCACAAATTTATCACAGGTGCCAATTCCATCATCCATCTTAGCCTTATCAATATTTGCAGGCACAACACCTGCATAAACAGTGATACATATTACACCAATGATTATTAATACTTTCTTCATTTTTCACTCCTTTCTTTGTATAACCTTATATAAGTAAACCCCAGATTGCCCATACAGGGCTATTTATTCCCATAATTTTTCGTCTTATCATCACCTCCTTTCTTATTTTACGATAAGCAGTTTGCTAATTATATTACTTGCCTCGCTGTTGATTCGGACAAAGTAAACGCCTGATGCGAATCCATCAGGTAACCACAGGATTTCGTTTTTGCCTTTATTAAAGCGGCCCTGATAAATCGTCTTTAAAACTCTGCCTGAAATATCAAGAACTTCAATCTTTCCTTCGGTTTCTCTTTCTATAATAAACTGAATGACAGCATGATTTCGCTGGTTTACAGGTTGAGGCATTATTTTCAAAGAAGTTATTACAGGCAGTTGTTTATTTTCTTCAACCCCCACAATATCCTGTTTTATGATCAACAATCCCGTACTTCCGTCGGGCAGATAAACAAGGCTGTTTCTCAGATAAACAAAATTTGCCGTGCTCACAGAGAGAATATAACCAACTTCTGAAGGCGAAGATGGATTTGTAACATTTATCACCCTTAATCCACCCAATGCCCCATCTGCCACAAAGATATGATTATTATAATACTGGATTCCTGTTGCTGAGTTTGGAGTATCAAGCGAGCCTAAAAGAAGAAGGGTATCAGGGCTTGAGGCATCAAAGACCTTAATCCCTGGATTACCATCTGCCGCATAAAGATAGTTCCCATATTTAGCCACACTATATGTTACACCATTGGTATCGTAATAACCAGTTTCAACTGGATTTGATGGAGTTGAAACATCGATTATTCTAACACCTTTTGTTGCATCGGCAACATAGGCGTAATTATCGGTTACAACAACATCGTAAGCAAAACCGCTTGTATTAAATGTTCCTAATATCACTGGATTAGATGGATTCTGAACATCAACGATTACGAGACCCTGGGAACGTGCAGCCACATAAAGCCTGCTGCCATCCACAAACAAACCAAGGACATCGTCATTTAATGCTAATTTTCCTATCTGGACAGGATTTGTTGGATTTGAAAGTGACAGGATTCTCAGGGTGTCTTCACGATCGCCTATATACAGATACTGTGATGTTCCAGTTAGCGCATATGAATTTCCTGGAAGTGCAACTTTATTAACTGGTTCAGGTAGGGTAGAATCGCTGATATCAACTATTGTCAAACCTGCAGGTCCATCCGCGATATAGGCATAATTACCAACAATGAAGACTTCATTTGCCCATCCTGGTGTATCATAATGCCCAATAAGATTGACATTTGCTGAATGGTTCAATTCCAAAACACGGGTCCTGCCAAAACTACCGTCTGCAGCGAGTCTTACATTACTGATATTCATTGCCGCAATATTTACTCTCAACGAACAGCTAAGTGTTGGACAGGTCCAGATATATTTTCCGGTATTGGGAACATTATTAGCAATTAAAGTCCAGCGCAAAGAATCGTAACCATCACCATCGTTTCCTTTAGACCACCAGAGTTTTAGATAACTTATATCACTTCCGGTCGTATGCCAGCGAATCGCATACTTTAGGTTCTTGAACATAATGGGTAGATTATAGACATCGCCACCTTTTGGATAATCCAGAAATACATTATTGGGATTTGAACCACCGGGGACTAAACTTACTACATAATCATATGAATATACTCCATTGTAATATGTTCCGAGTGGCCACAAAGGCTCATCATTACCCCAGGTTGTGTGAACAATTATAAATGTATCATTACTTGTAATCTCGTATCCAACACCAGTGACGGAGTGGTTTATATATTCGCTCATCGGTGGATACCAGTATTGAAGGACATTCCAGTGACAGGGTCTCTGGGCATCGATCTCTGCCTTCAAATATGAAAATACCCACTGATTCCAGTAGCCACCCTGCGGGGAGGTAGTCGCATTGAATGAATACCCATTATAAGAATTGGCAACCGTCATCATTCCCGGGGCAATACTGCTAATATATGTGCCACCGGTGATTGTATCGGTATTCATTGCCAGGGCAAGCTCACGGTTGGTATTAGCACAGTCATTCCATTCGTTCTCAGGGGTATCCCAATGGGTATAGAAATGGTCAACAAGTTTTCCATAGTTACGATAATCCCAGTACCAGAACATCATTGAAGCCGCGGTTGGTGAACAACCATAGACCCAATCAATAAATGGAACGGAATCAACATAATTACCCTGTCGGGTTACAAATTCCTTTGCATTCAAATAACGAATCCACTTTTCTCTTGTTAATTTCTCTAAAACTGGATCCGGTTTAATTTTTGTTAAATCTTCATCAGATTTAATTTGTGAATTTAAGACATTTATTAAGACTCTATTACCATCTAAATCAAATCCTGTATATTCTTCCCCTACTCCAAAGTAGTAGTATTTTTTAAACATAGGTTCTCTCTGGAAATTTCGTCTTGCTTTTTCCAGAACTGCGTTATAAAATCTTTCGCAATGTGGGATTCCTTTATAAACCTCGCCAATAGGTGAAGTAGTATATCTTGCACCCATTATTATTGTAATCAAATCCTGTTCAGGATTTGAAAATGTCAATCCATAAGCATTAGGTTGTTCATCATATCCATAATAGGTTAGAGTTCTAAAAAGCACATAGCCAGGTCCATAACGCTGGTTTACAAATTTGCTAGCAATATCTTCTATGCTGTCTACCGGGACAAAATCAGATGCCAGTAAGATCCCGACAAGGCATACCAACACAAATAATTTTTTCATTATCCACCTCTTTTTTAAGGGTGGGGTTCATTGAACCCCACCCTTATTACCATTTAGAATCCAAAAATCAATCCGATACGATGAGTATGACTGAGCACGCCTTTATTCATATAAGCGTAATCAATCCGCATTTCACGCTCACCCATCTTGAGATTAAACCCAACACCTGCAGTAAGGTTATTCAATAGCCACTCCGTATTTTCACCCCAATTCGGATAGGTGTACTTCTCAGCAGTGGAATCATAGACTGGTTCAGCACCAGTCATTGCCTTCATATAATCAATGTTCAGATACATTTTGTAACCAGCCCTTAAAAAGAGCGTATTCAGATAGCCATATTCAAGACCAAGATTTATCGTCTCGTAATTATCATTAGGGTGATTTAGATCAAGAGCAACAGTAAACCTCTGTGCTTCGGTCTCTACAGGATTCATTGCCAATCCAAACCTGAATATCAATGGAAGGGGGAAGGGCGTAGTCTTGATTGACACAGGAATTTTTTCGTAATCAAGAGGAGAATCAGGAAATGGATCAGCAGAGCGGTCAAGGTTCCTTCCACCAAATTTTATATCCGCACCGAAATTCGCCATTGATGCCGCAATCTTTAGACCCCTGAATCCTGTATTATAATGAATTCCAAAGTCAGTAGCAATGCCGGACGCAGACATATCCCAGATCATCTCTTGGACTGCCTTGATTGTTGCACCTGCCGCAAGACGGTCAGTGAACATCCTTCCAAATGAAATTCCCAGGGCAAAATCGGAGGCATTGAAGTATGTTCCAGTACCTGTATCCTCACGTACCGTATTCGAATTGGGATCATCAATAGCTGTTATCTCCATTTTCCCCATTGTCAATGCAGTAAGACTGAAGCCAAGGGTTCCCATATTTGATAAAGGTAGTACGACCGCAAGGTAATCATGCTTTATATCCGCAATCCATTCATTATGCTGGAGTGCAAACTGACGATTGTTCAGTATGCCCAGCCCTGCAGGATTCCAGTATGTGGCTGAGGCATCGTCAGAGATTGCGACAAATGCCTCACCCATTGCCGCCCCGCGACCGATACTGATCTTCAAAAACTGGGCACCTGATGTCCCAAGTTTTGCAAAATCTGCAAACAGGGGAATTGATAATATAAGGATTATCGCAAGATACCTTTTCATTTTTGCCTCCTATCGTATTACTACAAACTTGCCTGTCTGTTGACCAACCTTGGAATCAACATGGAAGATATATACACCGCTCGCCACTAACTGCCGATTATCCGTCAATAAATCCCACCATTCATCACCACCCGCATCACCCTGGACTGAACCCACAGTTGCTTTGTGCAATATCGTCTTCACCAAATCACCATTCAAAGTATATATACGAATCACACATTCCGAAGGCAAATTGATAAACCGCAACCGCCTGATCAACGATGACTGCTGCCATTCATTGTGTATCAAATAAGGATTCGGCACCACCTTCACATTCAACGCCACGGTCGAATCCATAACCATCCGTGCCGGCATTGAATTTATCACAAACCAGGCACTGAACGGCGCAGGCAAATAATTCTCCGACGCCCGCACAATCCAAACATCATTCTCCGATGGACGCGGATGACCCGGCTTCATCCAGGTCTTACTAATACCAAACTTACCACTGCAGATATATAACGCACGCGTCCCCTGCGAGGCCGTATTGGAATAAACTAAGGTATCGCTGGAAAATCCCATCGAACGAAAACACCAACCATCCGCTAAACTATCCGTTGCCACATTCTCTAAATAAGGTTTGTACGGAATAGTATCTCCCGTAAACATATCCACCACCACCACCGTATTCACCTCACCCGCTGGATCCTTCTTCTTCCAAATCACCTTGAAATCATTACCTCGATACGCCCAGTTAATCTCGCGACCCGCCGCCGGAGCATCCAAACGAATCAACGAATCCGGATACGTGCCCGACTCCTTCTCCACCGCACTGAATATCACCACACTACCCTTCGTCTTATTCTTTTTAAACCAAGGCGTCACACTCAAACCATTGAACTCCTTAAACTCATAAAAATAAGTATGCGCAAAACTATCCAACGGCATCACCACCTTGAAGCTATCCACCTTCACTGAATCTTTGTCCAGTAAATAGGCAGTATACATCGGCTCACGACCCACCCGCACTATCGACGCAAACTGTAAATACTGCACCTCTTCCTGCATATTCAACGGATACACAATCCGAGCATCCACATTCTTAACAAGCCGCGGATTACCAGTCAATATCTCTGTACTAATACTACCCGACTGATAATTCGCTGGTTCACGCCGCGGCACTGCCACCACACCTGTCAACCCACTCTCAAAATAAATCGGACGCGGACCCTGTACCTTCACCGTATCATAAATGTATATCCACTTGGAATCCGGCGCATACCAGAGTGAATCCTTCACAAAAACCGAATCAAAGAAATCCTTCACATAATTGTAATCAAACGAAGTAACCGCATAATAATAACCAAAACCATTACGCACATCATTATCCACATAACTGTGCACCAAGCCCACATCCGTCGCCGTAAGAGCAATAGAATCTGGAGCATTGGGATCCTTAAAAACTATACCATTAGACAAATCAAACGAAGCGAGAAGCCTCCAGGACCCGGTTTTACCCGTCGGACTCTTCCAGATCCGATAACCCTCAAAATCATATTTCTTATAGTAGGGATCATAGTTCGGCGAAGAAGGATTGCTCACCACATCATAATACGGATCAGGCGAAGACTCAGCAATGTTATCCCAAACCAGCGTAACCCTGGCATCACCCGGCACACAGGTCAATTTTGGCGGCGGAGGCGGTCCGGGAAGTAACCAGTTCATATCATATATGTACTGGACGGTTTTATCAAGCTTTACGAGTGCGGTGTCAGGCCTTTCAACAACTCCCCTTGGCCAGTAAGTCAACATAATACCCACCAGGACAATCGCAATAGAATCGGCATCCAAGTCAAATGGACCACTGCACTGTAAGAACCTCTGATCATCTGGTTGTGGGGGTAATGTATCATATGGTGTGTATTCACCTGTCTTAAAGTTATAACCAGCAAGGGTCACATACCTTTCATTATCCTTATTCGGTTCAAGGCTCAGCGTGAATCTCTTAAATGCACTCATACCCAGCTGAGGAATTTGTGATGGATCGCGCCAGTCTGGTGTTCCATCTGCATCTACATCCCATTGGGCTGGTGGGACATTCTGGGCGTAATAGGCACTATCCCTTTCATACTGGTCAGGTATTCCATCATTATCCTTATCAGCATTCTCCTTCAGATCCCACGGACTCTGGAGATAATCAAATCCAATTGCACCAACATCATCCCAGCCCTGTTCGTCCTCAACCTGCCATTGATAGCCAAGATTATCTACCCATAATGATTCGCCATCAATCACAAACCATTGACCTACAATCCCCGAAATGATATCATTCGCATTCGTTCCTGATTCATTACCAATATCATTATCAGCACAGACACCAAAATAGCAGTTGCTCAATTTCTTACCACTCACATTCTTCAATTCAAATCGTACAAAGATTATATCCCTTGTCGTGCTGAGATTCCAGGCATAGACTGTCTGATACACCTCAAGACCGATTGGTCGTGTATCACCGGGCATATGGTTATTTATATCAAGGTCATTATAGGCACACCAGGAATCCTGATGTGATTTTGCTGTCTGTGGTGCCATTGGGAATACATCGGCGGGCGGTGGCCAGGAAGTTGGATAAATAAATATCTTGGCATTCGGATCTCCGGATGACATATCTTTTAATCCAGGTGTATATTCTGCCTCACCACCATGTGGACCATAACCAATGGTAACAAGTGTATCAGTGCCATCGATCGTGCCAAACCAGGAGCCAGCACCAAAGATGTAGGTATGACCGCTACCTTTGGGCCAGAATAGACCTGAATTACCTGCCTTTGTCTGGCCAAATTTGCCATAATTGGAGACATACATCTCCACATTATTTATGTCATGCTTTATTATCTCGAATGGACGGTATTGTGGTGCAGGGGCTGCAGTCCTGCAAAAACCTATTACCGTTATAAGTAGTGTTAATGATAATATCCTTTTCATCTTGTCCTCCTGTTAAAATCCTAAACTTAGCCCAAGTTGGACCTTAAATGGACCATTGTAATTTGTGGGGTCAAGGTAGTAGTCGGTTCTTGCTGCAATATACGCCTTCTTCTGCTCGGGTGGGGTAATTATGCCATCGTGATTATAGTCTGCCTGCGGAGAATAACGAGTTGAGGCAATGGTAATATATCCAAATTGAGTGAGTGTAGGCTCTGGATCACCATGGTTATCCGGGTCGCCGGTAGTAGGATAAACTTCAATCACCTGCTTTGTGTTAAACAGATTCATAATTAAAGCAGTGAGATTTAGTTTCGCTGGTCCGATCTTTATTGCCCTGCCCGCATTAACATTAACATTCCAGTATCCGGGCATTCTTGCAGAATTCTCGTCGCCAGTTTTATTACCTTTGAGGTCCTGTGGTGTATAGGGCTGTCCTGAATGGAAAGAAAATACAAAAGATGTGTTGAAACCTTGCAATGGTATGAAGATGAAATCTTCAGGTAGTGAAATGTCAAGATTTGCATTGACAATATTTCTCTCATCAAAGTCGAGCCAGTAATCAATCACCGGTGGCTGGAGTGGTAAACCTGTGATCGGGTCATTACCACCGTAATAGAAGTCATAATAAAATTCACCTGCGTAAGAAGCGGTTCCCTTTGCAAACTGAAGGGTATAGCTCAAACCCAGTGCCCACATATTGGACATCGTCTTCTGGAGACTTATCTCAAATCCTTTGATATTGCCATAGTCAACATTAAAGAACTGGAAATAAGGCATTGGTAATGCAATCACCTGACGAATCTGGGAAAGGTCATAGACATCCTTAAAATATGCAGTAAATCCCATTACAACATCCTGGGTGAACTGATTTTCAATACCGACCTCGTACTGTACTGTCTTCTGAGGTTTCATAAAGATATTGCCAACGATCGTGTTACCACGAGTGAGTGCAAGTCTAATAACCGCAGTATCAGTTGTTCCATACATATCATCAAGCGCTGGTAACTGGAAATAATGTCCATAATTAAACCGAAACTTCATCCTTTCAGTCACCGGAAGGGAGAAACCGAGTCGCGGTGAAAACTTATAACTCTTATCAGCCTCAACAAGTGTATCATTCCTCGGATTATTGGGCTCTTTGTAGGTGAAACTCTTGGGATCAAAGTAGTCAAATCGCAAACCAATTCTTGCAATCAGTCCTTCAAAATCCATCTTGTCCTGAATATAAGTTGCCAGTTTATAAGGAGTTCTTTCATAATAATCCCAGAATGGATTGGTAACCCAAGGAAGATTATTATCGTAGTATTTTAAGTTATACTGGATATAATCTATGCCGGTTTTGAATTCATGGATTTTACCAATTGCGTGGGAAATATCAAAACGGGCCTGGATATCATCATTCTGCCAGTATCTCCAGACACGATAATCACCATAGGTATAGAACATTCCCTCAATTCCATAAGGATTATTTCTCAATGCCTGGACATCACGGTTTGTGTATTCAGTATGGTATTGCATTACGCTATCAACTATCACATCTTTTGGCGGCAGTTTGTCTTTAGTAATATATTCTATCACATGCTCTGCCTTCATACGATAATCATTAAACCATTTTTGGTTATTCTCTTCTTCCCATTCATAATCCCTTGTTCCATAGACACGGTCATAATGTGTTATACCCGCTTTAAATGTAAGAAGTGTTTGGGCACTGAACATATAATTCAGGGCCGTAGAAAGAATGTAATTCTTCGTGCGACTCATTGGTCTGCGCTGGAAGTATTTTAAACTTGCTGAAGACCAGGTGACATACTGGTCGCGGGAGTTGAATCCGCTGAGAGTAATTTTTCCTTTATTGTTAGGCATCCCATAGGAGAGTCTTGCTTGGGCACGATAGACATTTCTCGGTGATGGAACCTTATATAAGGCATCCCTATAGGCATCGGTCAAGGTCAACTCACCGGATAAAAAGTATCTCAATCTTTGAATCGCAGGCACAGGTCCACCTATGGATAGGTCATAAAAATTATAGCCGAAATTCAACCTATCTTTAACATTATCTATAAAGAAGACCTCGTCAGTAAGATAGCGAAAACTGCCTGAAGGCTTTGTGCCACCCTCTTTTGTTACAATGTTGATAACTCCACTAAGTGCATCTCCGTATTCGGCATCAAAACCACCACTGACCACTGTTACCTCTTCTACTGCAGAGGCATTAATCTGGGTGGATTGGGCACCGGTATGGGGAACTCTTGTCTGAATACCATCTACATAATAAGTAATTTCATCTGCTCTTCCACCCCGAACATGTGTTCCAAGATTTGATGTTGAAACGCCGGCCTGGAGTGTAACAACCTGGTTTATCGTAGTTACAGGTAAGCGAGATATATCCTGAGATGTTACAGAATGACCGCTCTGGGTCTGTGATACTACAATCGGTGGTCGCTCTGCTACAACCGTTACCTTCTCCACTTCAATCACGGTTGGTTTCAAACGAAAATTCAATGTAGTGGTTTGGTCCGCATTGACAATCACCTGAGCATAGGTGAATGGGTCATAACCAAGATAGGAGGCAGTGACACTATACGTTCCTGCGGGCACATAGAGAATTACAAACTCGCCCTTTTCATCAGTCGCAGCACCAAGCTCTGTTCCTTCAACAATAACATCGGCACCGACCAAGGCGTCACCAGTCTCAGCGTCTCTCACCCTGCCGGTGATCTTGCCGTATTCGGCACCAAACAATAAGGCACCGACAAGGATTAACGCCCAAAGTTTCTTCATTGCACACCTCCTTAATTAACCCTTACGGGTATGAGCCAGAATCTTGCCAACAACGGGCTGGCGGGTTTCACATAATAAAAACCATCGTTCACAATCGCCTCAAAAACAAGATTTTTAATTCCGGAACCAGTAATTTCTATCTTCCCTGAACCGCCCGGAAGGTGAACCTTCTTACCATCCTGGATTGCAAAGAATGTGCAGAGGTCGCTTGTAATCGTTCCACTGAGGGTAATGGCTATTGATAAAGAATCACCGTTCTCATACTCTAATAGCGAATCAATATGACAAAAACGGTTCATCGCATGGTGCTGGTATAGAGTATCAATATTAGAAGCCCAAATGGTATCAACATCGCCAGTATTCTTGGAGGTAATCACTACTTGGTAGATATAAGGAATGCTTGCACCGCGATTCGGCAGTCCGTAATTTCCATAAGATATCCTCTTCAATTTCCATTCCCTCGGTTCTTTAATCTTCCATATTGAATCACCAGATTCCTCATCCCATACTTTCTCTTTTACTGGTTCCACATATAAATGGCGCACTCCTTCAGCCATTATTGTATCATATGAGTAATATCCACCGCCTGTCTCAACTACCACTGTATCCAGTTTTTTACCAGTGTCACCCTGCCAGAAATAATAACCTTTGTATAAAAGGTCATAATGGACCTCCCTTATTACTCTAAATGTATCATAAAGATACACGGTGCAGGTTGTATCTTTCGTGTACCAGAGGTCCTTAAAACGGGAACTTGAAGCAATATTGTCACGCAGACTATCCACATGCTGTTTTACAATGACCGATTCACCCTTAAAATAAGAATCAGAAACCGGGAAAGATACTGGATCAAGAGTGACAGAAATATAGGTATTCAAGAAAATATCATCGGTCTTTAAAAATTCCGGATAACCATCAATCAAATTATTTATCAATGAATCATCTTTGGGTGTCCCATTAAAGAATTCCTCTGGTGGCTCATTTCCACAACTTATAAATATTAATCCAACCATTGCCATAAAGATTAGCCAGGTTAATCTCTTCATTTATTCCTCCTTGTATATATAAACATAACTATTAAGAAAGTCGTCTTTTTTTTGGTTATTATTATCACCCCCTTTCAACATATTATTTTAATTATATATAAACTAAATAAAAAGTCAAGCGTTATTGCAATTTGAAATCAAAAGGAATATTAACTCTAACGCGGACAAACATATCCCTTTGCTTTGCTGGTGTAAATTTTGACCTTCGTGCTGCAGCAATTGCCGCCTCATCAAGCATTGGATTGCCACTTGATTTATAAATCCTTGCATCCATCACACTACCGTCAGTATCCACAATCGCCTCAACAATCGTTTTTCCTTCAATCCCGGCTTTTCTTGCAAGTTCAGGATATTCAGGTTTTGGGATTGAAATTGGTTTAGGTTTTACTTCTACTTTTGCATAAGGAATTACCTCTATTTCCGGACCTGTTGGTTGGGTTCTGATTATATCTTCCCTGAATTCAGTTGCTGCGATTGTCTCCACCGCTTCTTCAGCAACTTCTGTTGCGGCGGCCGCAACCGCGACCTTTGGCCTCTCCACCGGCGGTGGTTCTTCATACTTTTCTATCTCAGCTGAAATCTGCTCCACCATTGTCACGATTTCTTTTCTCAATTTGTAAGGCTCTACCTCTGCATAAGGTACGAACAAAAATAAAAGTATTAAAATTATTATTCCCAATAACATCCCGGTCCGGAAATAAACCCCATACATCAACTTATGGTCGTGCATTTTAACCTCCAAATTCAGTGGCGAATGTGATCTTAAAAGCTTTTGCTTCTTTCAGTTGATCGAGGACAACATCTACTGTTCCATAATCAATGTCTTCGTGGATATTCAGAATTGTCACCAGTTCTGAATTCTCTGCAATCTTCGGGATAATCCTTGAACTAACCCTTTCTTTAGGCACCAAACTATCATCAATGAATATTCTTCCATTGTTGTCAATAAAAATGTGGGTAATATTTCTGCGGATTAATATTCTCTCCGTAGATTTTGCCTTGGGTAGAGTGAGTTTTAAATTAAGGGTTGTAGCACGGAAGACTGTAGTCACCATAAAGAAGAGAATTAAAAGAAAAGCGACATCAGCGGTCGATGCAGTAGGAATTTCCGGAGTTCTTGTAAATCTTCTTATTATGCTTTTGCGCATTATTCCTCACTCGTTGGAATTAAACTAATTTTATTTGCCCTCAATTCCCGGCCATCCGGGGTGATAACCCGTGATAATTTTATCTGGTCAAGCACCGCAATCATTGCCTGATACCTTGCATCTTTACTTGTTTTTAATGAAACCACAAGGAGCGTGTCTCTCTCTAATAGTTTTTCCTCAACAATTCTTTTTACCTCAGAATAATTTTGTGGAGAAATGTCTAAACCATCGTATCCGGAAGCCTTGAGCCTTAGTGCACCTTCAGGATTGATTAGAATTGAAACAACATTCTCGGGTTTGACCTTAGTTTCCTGCTGGGATTTTTCAGGAAGAAGCATCTTTATTCCCTTTTCCCTCGTGAAGACTGTGGTGGTCATAAAGAAAATAATTATCAAAAAGGCAATATCACCCATTGAAGCCGTAGGAATATTGGGAATAATTTTTTTCTTTTGTCTCAATTCCATCTATTTTTTCCTTTTCTGATAATGCTCAAGTAAATAATCGATCAAACCGGCAGCAACCTCTTCCATATCTTTTGTATAGCCATCTACCTTACCCGAGAATAAAATATGGAGGATTGCCAGGGGTGTAGCGATCAAAAGACCCCATTTTGTTGTTATCAAAGCCTCAGAGATACCACTGGCAACGATTGTTGGCTCGACTTCACCCGCAGCAGCAATTGCGGCAAAAGCACGGATCATTCCGGTGACGGTTCCCAAAAATCCCAAAAATGGGGCAACGGTTGTTAAACCTGCAAGGAGTGCCATCCCCCGATCAAGGAATGCAAGTTCAACTGCGGCAGCACGTGCCGCAACCTCTTCCATTGCATCCTTTCCCTTATCTGCCTTTTCCAAGATTGCCTTGGCAATTTTTGCTGCTGGTGATGAAGTCTGGTCACATAAAGCAATACCCGCATCAACACCCTGGGCATCAATCGTGGAAATGAGTTTTTCCATAAAACTCTTGGGATTCAATCTTATTTTTATCAACAACGAGAATAATCTTTCAATAATAATCGCCAACCCCAGGATGATGCAGACCAACAAAAGCCACATCACGCTTCCACCTATTGCAAATTCTTTAACCATATAATAAGCCTCCTTTCTATGCTTTACATTATAATGAAAATGTAATAAATGTCAAGGGTTATTTTGAACTTGCAAAATAGTAGAGAATACCACCAATCAGTGGAAATAGACCTGCACCGAGAAAAAGGAAACTCTCATATCTTGCAAGCCCGAGCGAGCCGATAATTAAATCAAACAAATCACCGGGTCCCGCAACACTTAATAGTGGAAAGTAGAAAATCATTCGGTATATATGAAAACCCGCTACTGCAATTAAGAAAACACTGCCAATTATTGGAAAAATCCAAATGCCTTTTCCCCCAATAAGTGTTAAAAGTCTTTTAAGAATTATCCCGAAAATTATTAACGAAACAATGGCAAGCAGAATTGCCACCATAAAGATTATTTCTGCAATTATGTCTGGTCTCATAAAACCTCCTGGAAATTTTTGTTATTTCCCTTTTGTGACACCATAAAACCTTAAATTTGCTATCAGTGAAAGAATCCCGGATAGAAAAAACAGTCCGTATGCAAGATAGTTAACTCCTCCTTTCGGCAACATCATTTTGCCACCAATACCGCAGAATATCAACTGAATTAGAGCAAATAAAAGAATGCCTGTTGGCGCAATAATCATAAACTGCCAATTCGTCTTTTCCCCAAGCACTATTTCATATCGGCGGGCGATTATTCCTAAGAATATGAAAGCAAGCCACAATAAGAGTGCACCCAAGACTAAAATATAATTAGGAATTACTGCAAGGGACTGGTAGGTCGATTCTTCAATCCCGAATGGTGCAGTGAAAAAAATATATTCCATAAAACCTCCTATTTTAATTTTGCCAACAATTTATTTGTCAAATCTTTTCCTTTGGTTGGTCCGATAATCATTCCAGCAGCCTTGCCCAGGGCGAAAATAAATCTGCGAATATCCTCTTCGTAGAGTTCCTCTGCCTTTATCCGCTGTGCCTTGAGTTGATTCTGGAATACCCGGTCAGCAAAATCACCAAGATAACTATGAACAATGGATTTCAACTGGTCAAGGAATTCCGGTGAATATTTTTCTTTTGGTTTTTCTTCCTCAACACCCTCAACCTTTTTATGGATTCTTATCTCCTTTATCGCATTGTAGATACTATCAAGTATACCTCTCTGGCTTGTAGCATAAATATGCCCTATGAGATCACCTTCTCCAATATCAAATAATAAACTCTGATTGCTACCTACTATCTCCAGGGTATCAATCTTTATTCCACCCAAGGCACCGATTGTTTCAAATACTACGGTTGCGGTCTGAGAAAATTTTTGCTTTTGTTGCTCACCTATTTTAGAAGTGATTGTCTCACCGTCCTTTTTTGAAATAAAAGGTAATCCCAGACCGCGGTTTTCTATTTTATTCAATAGTTCATCCACTATCCTACCTCCTATGCTTGTTTCATCCTCTCAATAACAGCCTGTACTTTCACCCGTGCCTGTGAAGAACCCATCTCTTCAACTGCTTTCTTAACAAGAAAATCAATAAGGGTCCTTAAAATCTGAATAATTTCATCTTCTTTTTCGGAAGGTGGGGTCTGTTTGAATTCCATCTTATCACCAATAATGCCGACCATCGGGAGTATATCTGTTGCAAGAATACCAAGACCCTGATTGAGAATTTCAATCCAGTGAGATTTTTTACCGCCACTGCCAAATTCTTCAATCAGAAGATTGATTTGCATTAATTTTGAATTAATACTTCTCGAAAGTTGCACTTCCACCTTTGGCGGAGGTGGTGGTTTTATTTCCTCAACGACTTGCTCTTCAATTTTTTCTTCAACAACTTTTTCTTCCGGTTTTTCTACCTTTATTTCTTCCGGTATTTCTTTCTTTACTTCTTCTTTGATTTCTTTAGGTACAATAAGTTGTTCCTTCACGCGTTGAACGAATTCCTGGGGGTCCTGCTCTCGTTCCACTTCTATTCCGATATACTTACCGTTGTGCAGAAAGATAATCAACCGATTTGCTCCGTAACACAACGAAACAAAATTTATTTCACCGAGACTGAGCGTATTCTTTATTACCTCTGCTGCCGAGGAGAAAAATGCGGTGAGATCACCAAGAGGTGAAGTAGACGAACCTTTAACCTCTTCAATGGAACCATCCTCGGCATTGACCACAGCATAATTTATGATTCCGGCAATCTTATCCAGTACCTCCATCACCCGCTCCTTTCTATTTCAATTCGGCAACCAATTCTTCAATTTTTTTCTTGAACAATAACTTGCCATAGATCTGGGGACCCTCGGACCTTACGAATTTATCAAAATCCTTTCTGAATTTATCAATCTGCTCCTGGGACAAAGAATTCTGAATCGATATTTCAAAAGTTTCTTCATTAACACTTATCGAAGCACCAAGCATTTGATTTTCGGAATTCATTTCAGACCATCTCTTAAACCAGTTTAGACCATTTTTGCCAAAAACCTTGAAGAAGGCATTAAAATATTTTAGCAATCCCTCCATAATTCTTTCTGTTTCTTTGGGATCGTATATCAAACCCTGTTCTTTAAGCCAGACTATTGTCTTTATGGTTTCATAACCACCGAGTTTGGACTGGGCAATAATTTCATTTATTGTTCTCTTACCATCCACCATTGCCAACACCTGCCAGTCGGTACGTCTTAGTGCCACTGCGGACGGCAATTCCTTTGTTGACTTGGCCAGAACTGCATCCCTTGGTGGCAAGCGATCTTTTATCGTCTCAAATTCAACCCGCCGCCGCTCGATATTTTCATTTAATTTCCCAACATCCTCCGCAATCGTCTGTTCTGGTGACCGCACCCCAGCTTCAAATACCCCTTTTTCAAGATTAACAAGAGAAAGATTCAGTAATGACTCAAAACCCTTCTCTGTCCCATCTGAGGCATGAACAATATGCCCATCTCTCAAATAGACTTCGCCATTTAATTCACCGTTTACCCTTACCACACCGGTCTTTTTCAGTTGCACCAGAAATTGTAATACATCAGATAGATTAAATTCTCTCAAATTTATTTCAAAATCTGCCATTAAATCACTCCTAACCAGTTATGTAAAAGAAAATAGACCCGACCGATAAATAAAGAAATACGCGCCATAATTGTATAACCGAAAGACGCACCAAAAGATATCATCATAAACCAAATTCCGATCTTTGCACCGATGCCAAGTGCACCTTTATGTTCTTTCGAAAAATAGAAATATGTAAGGGTAAAGATCACGCCAAATATTATGAAGAGATTTGATATTACATTAAAAATTGGAATGTCCTTCAGAGGCAAAAATGTCGCCTGTAATTGAGGAAAGATATCACCCTGGACTATCTGGGTTATGGAAACTGCCATTGCAATTCCCATTGTAAATGTCAGGGGGATACGAATCATCCATGAAATTTTAGGGATGAGTGGTGCAAACATTAAAAGCCCGATAAAAATTGGAAATATGTTATACCATTGTCCCCTAGTAAACAAGGGTTCAAAGAGATTGGGCCAGGCAAAATCATACCAGAGCACAACTGCCCAGTAGCCGGCTGAAACGCCAACAAATATGTTCTCAGCAATTTTATAAAATGGATTATCTTTATAAAGGAAGGAATAAATCGCAAGTGTTAACAGTGCAGCAATCCATATTCCAATAACATTGATCATTTCTTTCTCCTCTGATATAACAGTATCACATTGCCCAGCACAATAAAGCCCACCAGAAGCAGATGAACAATTGATTGTGAATCCATGCCTCTTAAGCCCCTCCCTTTTCTATCAACGAGGGTCTCGTATTCTGCCGCACCTTTCAACCCGCCTAAAAGTCCGGTCAATTGTCCGGAACTTAGATAGGGATATTGCTGAGGAGCCATTATTGCCGTTGTCGCGCCACAAACTGCCACACCATATCTTGCATGAAAATATATTAGCCAGTGTAGTATCCCAGGGTCGCCCGCAGAAAATGTCATTACCATTGATAAATCTCTTGCTGACTTTACTCTCCTGCCCAATGGTAACGAATCAATCGGAATCCCTTGATAATCGACCTTGATCACATCCGAGAAATTTCTCCCTAGACTCAATAACATCACTGCCCCACCAGGACGATAACCCACATTTATATAATCCTCACCGTATATTTTACTATAGGTTTTTGCAATCTTATTCAAGGCAATATTGCCCAGTTCACTTCCAGCGGGCCAGAGGCCCATCATATAAATTTTCAAATTTTTTCTAAAACAATGCTCAATAAATGCTTCAGTTGCAGGATATAATTCGGCTTCACTGCCCGGATCATAATCGGTTGAAACAAGGACCACCGAGCCCGGAGGCAAAGATTCAACTTTATTATACACATTCTTAACCGGCTTTGTGATATCCACTGGTAAATTCAAGGGCACCACCATTGGAATAATTACTGCTAATGCCACAAACAGAAAGATGATTCTGCGGTCAAGATGGGCAAGTGAATCAATAAACTTCATATACATTCTCAAATCCTGCAGATTTACAACAATTTAATAAATTTAAATCATTTTTAATTGGAATGTGGAATTTGAATTTTGAAATGTTATTTCTCACTCCCACCTCCCATATAACTCCTTTCAATCCCTAAAAGCACCCGTAACGCCATCGAGATCAATCCGAGGTCAATACCAAACAGTATTCCCCTTTTCGCCGCGGTATTTGGAACCTGCATTATCCACTCAACAAGGTCCGGGAATTTATCCCATATTAAATATCCTATCGGAATCCTCCCTATCATCACGATCACCGCCGCAATCAAAAGCAAGGTTGCCTCCGGTGTTTTTGCCCGAAATGCCCGGAATGATGCTGAAGCAACAAAAAATGCAAGCAAAGAAAACATTGTCGCCCCAAGTGACACCTGAAAATTTTCAAAAAAATATAAAAATATCTTTGAATCCCTTCCGCCAATAAATCCTGCCCCGAGCATTAAGCCAAGAAAGAATAAAAGAATTATGCTATACTGCCAGTCCCTTAATTTCCTTTGAATTTTATCAATATTTATTTTTATCAAATTGAAAATTCCGATAAATACGAAAAATGCAGCAACCCCCTGATACCATAATTGTAGTAATTGCGAACTATCCTGGGCAAACTTTGCTGGAATAAAAAAGGTAATAAGCATATAAAATCCACAACAAAAAACAATTATTAAAGGAATAATTATCTTCATTCTATTGTATTAAAAAAGTTTATGAAGAATTGCCAGTTGAAAATCTGGCTTAAAACACCAATGACGATAACCGTTATGAATATCAATTTGCCGAGGTCCTGTCCCTTTAATGAACCAAGCTGTATCGGCTCCTGCGAAAGATAGGCGCTTGCTGCATACAGTTCCTCTCCAAGCAGCGTAAAATCACACGCAGCAACAAAGAAAGGTAGTTGGTCAGGCATTGCAGTTCCTGCAATTTGAACTGCACCGGTTGAGTGTCCAGTCTCAGCAAGGATAAGGGACTCTGCATAAAAAGTACCAAGATAAAGATTGGTTGCCGGCCTCTCACGAACCATGATACCATCAACCGCAGAAACATAAGCGAATTGGTCATCGGTTATATATCTAATATTATCGGGATTATACCAGTCAGGACGGCCAACCATGGTTGCCGCTTCTTTAACCACCTGCTGTGCCATTGTCATTGCCATTGACCGGCTCGTCGGCACATACAGGGGCGTCCCATATTCTGCAGTTTTCTCTGCGACCCTTGCCAAGATACTCATTGAAGCAATGGTCTGGGGGTCATCAATATCCATTATGCCCGGTACATACAAAACCGGCTTTCCCATTTCCGTTGCCCTGCCAATTGCTTCCTCAATCGCGCTCAAGGCTGGTATTTTTCTTATAAATAATCTTTCCCCCTTTCGGGCACGACTGATATAAGTAAGTACAGCAGCGAAGAGAATAATTATGCAGATTGCCAGGGGTAAACGGGATAGATTAAAATATTGAACAACTGGTTTTACTGGTCCGACAACATTGGAAGATACGATAATACCATCCCTCTTACCTAAAACTTTATAAAAATAATTAGTCCTGGGATTCAAATTGGCATCGCGGAAACTCACTTCGATACCATCCAACTCTCCGATCTTTTCGAAAAAACCTTCCGCATCAAAACCTCTGAATATTTCAAATGATTGAAAATTCTCATTGCTTTGCCATCTTAAGATAATGCTCGAACCATCGTCATTGGGCGCATCAAATGCCCGTAAGTTTATATTATATACAATGAGGAAAGATAATAAAAACATTTAATAATTTTATTCAAAATAATTTCAATGTCAAGTACTCGATTTAAATCAAAAATAATCTTACCGAAAGTGGGTTATTTAATCAAAATAGAATATCTTACCCAACCACTTGAAAACATAGGCACCCCTGGATATAT
>CBFGJP010000038.1:0-22810 GCA_965649105.1 Caldifarciminota bacterium | reverse complement strand
AAAAAAGATAAATGATGCAAGATATATTGCAGCCCTGAGTGGTAACATTGGAATAGCATATATGTTCACAGGAATTTTTGAAAAGGCGCAGGCATTTTTATCAATCCATCAGCAATCAAGCATCAAGAATGGCTGGGTAAGAGAACTCTTTATGTCTCATTTAAATTTTGGTAATCTATATTTTTTCCAGGGTTATCTGGAGCGTGCCCGCGACGAATTTGAAAGGGCACTAAAAATTGCGGAGAGGCTGAATCTAATAACCGACCTATTATGGATATATTACAACTTTACATACTTTTTTATCTTGAAAAATGATTGCAAAAAAGCACAAGAATTATTAGAAAAATTCTTTAATCTATCTGCCAGAATTAATGAAAATTCATTCAAAAAACTCTATCATTTCTGCGCAGGATATATCTATGCCTTAGAAAGGAAGACCAAACTTTTGAATAAGGTGATACAAATTCTGAAGACAGATGTGGGCGAGATTGGAGAAAATGAAGATTATTTATTATTAAAAGGATTTGCGCAACTTCCTGAAGAAAAATCTTTCACTGACATAGAAAATGGCATTGAAATAGTCTCAAAAAAGAAGGACTATGTAAAATTACTACAATTATTGGTTTTAATATATAATGTTGTCTCTGGATATAAAGAATTAAAAAAACAGGCAGACCATTATAAAAATAAGGCTATTGAATGTGCAAAGAAATATAATATGCAGGGCTGGCTTGATATTTTGAACCCGGATAAATTTAAGGCAGAGATTATTCCGCTTAAGATAAATACCTTTGGGAAATTATCAATTGAATTGCCCGACAAGAGATGTATTGAAGAAAAGGAATGGCAATGGGCAAAACCGCGCCAGTTGTTCACGACCCTGTTGACTGCTTATTTAAAAAAACAAGAAATGACCAGGGATGAAATCGGTGTCTTACTCTGGCCAGAACTTGCACGGGATAAACTTGTAAATAATTTCCATGTCTGTTTGAATCAACTGAAGAGTGTTATTGGAAAAGATTATGTAGAATTGAGAGAAAGAAGATACAAATTAATTCAGGTAGAAATTGATGCAGAGAAATTTGATGGGCAAATAATACAGGCAGAGCAGTTATTAAACGATGGTAGGCTCCACAGTGCAGAGCAGAAACTCATCGAGGCAATTGAACTATATAAAGGTAAATTCCTTGAAGGCTTTTATGACGATTGGGTCCTCCAGACGAGGGACTATTTAGCGGAAAGATTCCGTCAGGCAGTATTTACACTCGGAGATATTTATCTGAAAAAGGCGAAACCCGATTCAGCAATTGAACTAACAAAAAAACTGCTCATCACTGACCCCCTTGATGAAGAGGCACATAGATTTCTGATGCAATGCTATCTCCAGGCAGGTGAAAAGGCAAAGGCAATTGCCCAGTATAAAAGGTGTGAAAGCATTTTCAAAAAAGAACTCGGATGTGAGCCATCCGAAAAAACGATAGAGTTGTATAAGAGCTTGTTATAAATAAAAACTCCCTACCCCTATTTTTGAATAGCAATCCTCATTATTATCATAGCATGCTTTAGTAGCGTGTTCCAAATTCCCCTTTTCCCAAATAGGGAATAGTCTTTGGTTTTAGGGCATGCCAGATAGTATGGTCCAAGGTCTTTTGTTGTTAGTTATTTTTTATTATAGACTATGCTGTATTACCATACCAATTTCTATGCCTTTAAACCTTCAACCAATTTACGATACGGGCAGGTCGCGGCTGTAATCCGCTCCCACAAAAAATGTATAACGGTCTCAAATAGAAAAAGGCTTATTCAATAAGGCAGGGTGATTGTGTTAGTTATGAGAAGTTTCATTAAATCGGCCTTTGTTGCTATTTAACAATCAGAATTTTTTCAATTTTATGCTCTTTTTCACCTTCAAGAATCAAGAAGTAGATGCCGGAACTGAAATTTGAAGTATTGAGGCTATGTGAATAAACACCAGCATCAACAATCCTATCAGCAATCACTAGAACCCCTCTTCCAATGATGTCATAGAGTTTAAGACTGATTCTCTGCCTTTCAGGTATTGTATATTGAATTCGGGCATTGTTTCTGACAATATTTAGCGAAACCCCCAACCTTAACCTTTCACCTTTTACTTTTAACCTTTCCCCCTCTTCAATCCCGCTTGGACTCAGGCTAATTACCGTAAAGTCTGACCCGGTGAGACTGTCCGAGGTTACTCCTGCGGCATATATATTCCCATCAAGCCCATAGACAACCGCATTGGCGGCGGTAAACCAGTCTCCAGTCGTCGGATATTGATAAGTCCAAAGTAATTCACCACCAGGGGCAAACTTCATAACTGTGAAATAACTAGTATCGGGAAGGCCAGAAATAGATGTCTTACCACCTACATAGATATCCCCATCACCGCCATAGGCAATTGAACTTGCCCAACCCCAGGTGCTATCTTTGTAATCCCACCTATAGGTTCCAGAATCAGAGATACTTTCAACAAGGAGATAGCAGATATCCCAGCCAAAATCACCGGCGATATAGAGATTTCCATCAGCACCGTAAACACCCTGGGTAAACCACCTTAGATGAGAGTCATCTATATAAATCCACCTATCACCTCCAGAGTTGCTTAGAGAGATCACAAGCCCATGCCAATAGGTAGGATTAGGATAGTCCCAATAGCAGGTGCAACCAAATAGATAGAGATTCCCATCAGGGGCATAAATAATATCGTTTCCATAATCAAGGAAATTTCCTGGGCCATTATAAAGATAAACCCATCGCTCTGAACCACCTGGAGTAATGGATACTACAGTAACATCGGTATTATCTTGTGGACCGCTCTGTCCAGCTACATAAATGTTCCCATCAAGACCATAAACAATTGCCATTCCCGGGTCTCCTTCCCCACAAGGAGTAGGGTAGATATAGTGCCACCTTTCACTCCCCGTTCTATCTACACTCACTACCAATATCTTACGTTGGGGTTGGGTGCTGCCTATTGCATAGATATTTCCATCCGCACCATAACATATCTCATTTCCAACACTTGAGTCTGGATACTGATAAACCCATCTTTCTATTCCATCTGGAGTAAGACTTATGATTGTAAAATGAAAGGCGGAATCGTTCCCGATACAATCGCCCACAGCGTAGATATTTCCATCGTTACCATAGCAAATAGAATGGCACCCATCCCAAATATTCCCTATAGTCGCATATTTATAAACCCATCGCTCAGAACCAAAATTGGTCAGGCTGATTATTGTAAAGCCATAATTGGCGCTATCATTGTGGGTATATCCACCGGCATATAAATTCTCATCAGCACCATAGCAGAGGCAAGAGGCGCCATCGCCTCCTGGACTAGCATATCTATAGACCCATCTTTAGGTCTGAGTAAACACCATGGTGGGCAGAAGAATGGAAAGGGTTAAGAGAGCAAATTTGGGGTAAGGATTCATAACTACCTCCGAGTTAGAGGGGGTCCCGATTTAATCGAGAGCCCCCAATTTCTGTTATCGTATTATAATCACCTTCTGAGTCTTGGCTTCAGTCGCGTTATCCAGCCGAATAAAGTAAACCCCTTCACTCAATCTTCTACCAGCATCATCGGTGCTATCCCAGTTTAACCTGTAGTATCCTTGCTCAAGATTGGCATCTATGAATGACTTCACTTTCCGCCCGGTAATATCATAGAGTGCAAGGCTTGCGATTCCCGGTGAATTGACCTGATAATAGATTTCTGCCTTATCTTTCACTGGATTTGGTTTTATAACAAGCGGTTGACCAGTGCTCCCAATATTTACTACTTCCTGCTCCTGCGGACCACCCTGACCTTTCGGCTCCTGATAGATGATTATACTGCTTAAGACCGCCAGTTTACCCTGAATAATCTCATCGGTAATCAGAATCTCTCCGTCTTTAATAAGTGCCTCAGGGATTATCCCTTCAACTACAGTCAATTCGTAAGGGTTCACCCAGACATTCCTTGTCCAGGCATTATCTATTTTAATCTTTAATTTCTGCCTGTTATTGAATTCATGATACAGGACGAACTTAATCATATATTTGCAGTCGTCATCAAAACCAGTCATCCGATAGATGAGTTTTGTAGAGTCATAGTCAACAGTTTTGTAGTCTTCAGGACCATAGGCAATATAGCCATCCCTCTCTATCGTATATGGTGATTGAACCTCGCCACCGAGTTCAATATAAGTAAAGAGCCAATGTTCAGGCAGAAGTCTCTTATCATTTCTTACTTCATATAATACACCATCATCCTCACACCAGATTGTCACTAAATGCCTCCGTGAGGGTCCACTTGTAATCGTCACCTGTGGCGCGTTTGAACTATTTAAGGTATTTGAAAGATTCTCAGGCACTCCCCAGGTTCCAGTCTCATAATTCCAAACACTGTGGTAAATTTCTATATTTCCATCAGGTATTTCATACTCGGTCCAGACAATATGCTCACCCTTGATTGTCTGGGGTAGTTTTGAACGGACCGGCGAGGTCTCTACCCACTGTGGTGGATACCACAATCCTGTGCTGAGGTCACGCCTGATATGACGGATGTTTGACAATCGGTCAGGTGGAACAACAGGTTCTACAACCCAGACGATATGGAGCCAATTAGCCGAAATCTCTATAAATGGTGTATAAGAATCGTCCGGTGAATTTGAGATGTTTATAATTTCACCCCAGTTTGCATCTTTCTGGCGATAGTAGATTTCACCAGCCTTCTGCCAGGCAATATGGGGATTGTTTAAATTATCAACTGCAATAGAAGGATACTGGCAGCGAACTACACCATAAGCACCATCAACCATCTCCCAGGTTATCTGTTCTGGATACGCCGGGTCAAGCCTTCCATAAAGAACTACACTGAAGACACCATTGGCATAGATATACTTCTCAAAGACGATATGACCGTAGCCCGCATTGTCCCAGACAAGAGAGGGTGTTTCACAGTTATATGCCTCCCAACCCGGTTGGGCCGGTTTGTAAAGGGCATATTTGGGCCAGGTGTAGTAGTTCTGCCGCTTTGCCCAGAATAGGGTATCCTTATGCACCCAGACAATATTGGGTGTATTATTATTATCAAGGGCAATTGATGGTGAATTCCCTTTGCCAACTGGATAGGCTGGCTCCCAGACCATTGTGCCGATTTTAGTCTTGGTAAAATAGACATAACCGCCCGCCTCATAAACGACATAGAGATTTCCTGTCCCATCAGAGACGATATGCCGTGAGTTGTTATAAGAGGTTGCAGTAACGACATCACTCTGGACATAATTTAAGAGAATATCTGCGCGCAGGATTGTATTATCATTTGGGTCAGGATGGATATTTCTCAAGGCAAAATGGGAATGAATCCATTCAGGATAGATTGGTCCGTGCCAGATGTCATAATAATTTGTAGTAGGATTGGTGAAGGCCTCAAATCTGGTATATTCCGGCGGGTCCCAGAAACCACCAGCACTACCAAAGCCATGCCAGTTTGGATCATTCGTTTTTGGCCACACACCCCCCTGGCTACCCCAGTGTCCCCTTGCCATATCAAGGCTATCAAAGCCAAATATTGGGTCTGTATATATTGGCCAGTAGGTCCATTTCTCGTTTACGAATGCCGAATCCCATTGGTACATTCCAGTGGCATACTCTAACCTGATTGGACGTTTACGTCGGGTAGAGAAATTACCCCATGTAGTAGTTGTTTGGTTTGCATGCCAGATTAAAAGTCCAGAATCAGGAAAATTATATTCATAAGAGGTAAGACATTGATGGTTGGTAATCAAAAAAGTTTGGGTATCACTGGGTGATATTCCTGGAATCTGGGTTGGTCTAATTCTGAGGACTTCACCGTTGTATGTCTCTCTCACTGGCATAATTGGATAGTTTAATTGAGTCTGTGTTATTTCTGTGGGTGTTAGCCAGGGCTGGTTTGTGTATCTATCCTTTGTCTCATAGCGCCATTGTGGATTCAAGGGTGATGGTATCAAATCTACCCAGGCGTGGAATCGCGCAAAACCACAACCATAATGACCACAAAAAGAACCCATATCATAATGATCGCCATAAGTATCCCACCAGCCACAACAATGGCCATATTCGTGAATATTCATCCCCACATGGATAGTATTTGCCCAGTCAGGGTAACGGAGACACCACATTATTCGCACATAAACTCTATCTCCATTGGGGTAGTAGTCATCTGTTGAAAACCTCCAACCACCCAAGGGACATACCCCACCAGCTCCTACTGGGTGAAGACTAAGAACAACAACAGGCACATCATATCCTGGAACTCCGTATTCTGCATAATTTATTTCTGGGTCTGTTGATTCCTTTACTGCAAGACTACAGTAATTCCACCATTGTGACGAATTATGATACGCAGGTGTGGGGTAGTTAACTTGGAAACAATAGGGCCAAGGACCTATAAAATCTGCCTGTGGATACGCATGAATCATTTGTTCCCCAAAAGACATTTCTTTATACCACCTTGTAATGCTAAATTGCGATGAACAATTGATATCCCAGGTGCTTTGCCAGAAATCTGGGAGGATCTGTTGCGGTGAGACATCACTACCTTGGGTATAAAGAACGACAAGCGTCTCGGGCCCTCCTATTGCAAAAGGCGGTAGTTCTCCTATGATTGAATCACCATACCAGATGAATTCCTGTTCTGCAAGCCAGGCAATATACTCACTGTACGTTATTGCGGACATCTCTATTCCCCTTACCCTATTAAAACCATTCTCAACTGAAAACTCAAATTGAGAGAGGTCAAAGGATAGGGTATATGGACCTTGAGCAAAGAGAATGCTCAAAAGTCCGATAGATAGATAGTGCGCAGCATCTTACCTCCTATTATTTTGACCCTATTTTTATTTCTTCCCATTTAAGTGCCGGGTCAGGCACTTAAATTGTGCGATGAATCGCACCGCTACAAAGGATTTTTTGTTTTTTGCTTTTTCATCACCCCCTTTCTGTTTTACAAAGCACGCGTATAATGACACAGATTTACACAGACCTTTTTATAATCCTATGTTAAAGTATATTCACCTTTTGAAAATTGTCAAGAGGGTATTACTTTGGAGCGGATTTAAATCCGCGACTATCTGGTCTTTCTTGTTTTTTTGTTCCTCTGGTTTTTCTCGTTTATTTAGTCTATCTTGTTTTCTTAAAGTAATTATCAAGCAAGCTGGACTTTCTATGCCCAACAACTATTGTTTCAAATTCCCCTCAATCCCCCCTTTTCCAAAGGGGGGATTCCGATCTCCCTCAAATCCCCCTCAATCCCCCTTTTCCAAAGGGGGAAATAGGGGGATTAATAATGGGCTCACCACCGCTTGCAGTGTTATCCATTTAACCATTTGTTATCCCCTGTTGTGGGAGCGGCTTCTAATTGCGATTCTTCATCGCCGCTGGAAGCAGCTACTACAAAAAATTTATAGGGGGCTCCAATTGTAAAGCGAATTATTCAACAAATTCTGATTTAATACTTTCCCTAATACCCAATGCATATAATTTGATATGAAAAAGCTAATTAATCTATGCCCCAAATGTGGATTCTTCAGCATTGATTCAAAGAATGGCTACTGCCCGAATTGTGGTGAAAAACTTATAAATAAATGCCCAAAATGCTCTACAAAAATCAGTTATCCACTTGGCCGCTTCTGTGCAATATGTGGTGCTGATTTCAGGGCGGAAAAGAGACTTATGGTAATACGAAAAGGCAATCCGCCATAAAGTGTAGCGGAAAAAGGCAATTGATGGCAGAATTTTTAATGATAACAAAGAAGGATAAAATGGGTAAAAAAAGGCAATGAGGGCGAAAAAGGATTAAAGATGGCAAAAAGACAAAAGAAGGTAAAAGGATTGAATCCCGTTGCACGATTTGGAAAAGTGAAACTGCTTGGTTTAACGGTTTACCACGGACGGCAAACGAAACGCCTTTCGCAACCGACAGACGAAGTTTCATTATGCCCTTTAATTGCCTTGCTTTGTCTTTATTCTCTTAAAATATTTATGAAAATTACAATCCAAAACTTATTCCAACCCTTATTCTGCGCGGTGGGGTAAAATTCCTTGATGATTCATCGGTCGCCTTGACTAAATCAACATATGCCCTATAATTCTCATAAGGTGAAATCATTCCATCATGATTGAAGTCTGCGGCCGGGTGATAATATGGAGATGATATCGGAATAGTATAATTGAAATCTGATTCTCTGACCCAGGATAATGGGACAATCATTCCCAAAAGGCTTATCTGATATTGCCAGCCAAACACATTGATTACCTCAGCATAAATACTTCCGTTGGTCCTGCCAATAGTAAATGCCTTTGAAAGATGGCAATCTATCTGCTTCTGGAACGGGAGTTGAAGAATATTTCTCTCCCGATACTTTCCTTCCGGACCAGGTGGCGTATATGGAAAACCATTACCAAAATAACTCAATATATAAAACCTTGAATTTAATGGTAAACTCATATCACACTGGATAAATATCCTGTGCCTCTGGTCAAAGTCAAGATAGAATTCGCCGCCAGGCGGAACAGCATTCGTATCAGGATTTTCATAATAATATCGCCAGTATATATCATCAGCATAAGAACTCGTCCCCTTTGCCCAGGAAAGGGAATATGATATCTTACTGTTGATAATAGGATTAGCCCAGTCTAAAATCCACTCAATCCCCTTAATATCAGCATATTCAATATTGAAATACCGATTATGGACGGTTGTTCCTACAACTGCTCTACGCACACCAACCAAATCAGTCGCAGATTTGCTAAAGGCATTGAAATTGGCAATAAGATTTTTACTTATTATTCCCTGTAATCCAATCTCATAACTCGTCGTCTTCTCGGGCTTGAGTGCGGGATTGCCAAGAATCCCCTGAATATGCCAGAATAAATAATCTAAATATGATGGAAATGGCAGGAGATTGTAGTAGCGATAAACATAGTCATATAATGGTGGCTGGGTATATCTCCCGATATTCGTCCTTAAGAATAATCGCTCGGTCACCATAAAAGAGCAACCAATACGCGGTGATAAGGTATGAGTTCCAGAAATACCAGATATATCAGGAGAAAAATAGTCATAGCGACCGCCAACTTTCATAAACAGCCCTTCTAAATCAATATTGTCCTGGATATAGAATCCGTATTCCTTGGGATAATAGTGCCAGTCATCAACAATTGGATGGGTTGTATCACTGCTTAAGAGATAGGCAAATCTCTTTAAGTCAAGAAAAGAATATTCAAACCCGGATTTCAATTCATGGGATTTATGCACCTGCAGATCGGTTTTAATGTTTGCCTTCATTACAAGACTTGTCTGGTCCTGATATTCAGGATAATCACCCTCGGTTCTCAGTTTAAAAATTTCTACACCATACGGATTATCATTGGTGCCGCGAGGATATCGTAAGGTCTGATACCTTCTAAAATCAAAGTCATCAAAAATCCTATAAGGTCCTGGCTCGCGCACCCCAAATCTTTTGTTCGTCCACAATCGCGAAATGGTAATATTGAAAAACTTCCTTGAATCAGGGAGATATTTTAAATCTATAACCTGCAAATTCCCTTTTCTTAAATCTGAACGATAATGGTTAAGATGAAATTTATACTCAAGTCTGTATCGATCAAACTGTGTCCTTGAACCAGCATAACTAAAGTCAAGATTTATCTTTCCTGAGGGGGTATAAAGTAGTTTACTATAAAGTGTCCAATCATCCCTCTCTTGATGCGGAGTGATTCTTGTCCTCGGGTCCCAATCATCAGTATGCATCAAATCAAAAGAGAAGAACGACTTTACCCTCTGATGTAGTGGAAGATGCATCAAAAAACGCAAGTTCTCATAACCAAAACTATAACAATAAGGCGTTGATATCTCAGAGCCGGTCTGAATCTGCCCACTTATATTGGATTTTGGTCTCTCTGTTATCAGATTTATCACCCCGGACATTGCCCTGCCATATTCAGCATCAAAACCACCGGGCAAAAATATCACTTCGTTAACAATATTCTTTGAAAGATTTATTGCCGGCTCACCGCTCTGCGGGTCAATGATAGAAACATTATCAATCATATACTCAACCTCAGTCGCCCTGCCACCGCGAATATGGATTGCAGTATCAAGATTTGCCACTGAAGGCTGGAAACTGACCATCTCACTTATCCTATCAATCGGCAATGGTGCAATCTCTTCTCTTCTCAAGATATAAGTAGTCCCCACCATCTCCTTTTTTATCAACTCCCGCTCAGCAATGACTGTCACCGGGGCGATTTCAAGCGCAGTCGGTTTTAGACCGATTTCAAGCCTTTTAATTTGCTCGGTCTCCACAATCACATTTTCAATCTTTGCTGTCTGGTAGCCAAGACAGGAGAATTCAATTGTATATCTGCCCGAAGGGACATTCAAGATATAAAACCTTCCATTATCATCAGTGGCAGTGCCGAGATCAGTATTGAGTATCACAACATTTACATAAGGTAGTGGCTCTTTTGTCTCTGCATCATAAACCACCCCTTGAATCTTACCACTAATACTCAAAAGAGAAAGTATAAGCCACATTTTATACCTCCATTATGACAATTATAATAATAAATTTCCATCTGTCAATTGGGGGGCGAGAGAATCAAAACCGAAGGAATCTGAATCGGGTCAGCAATGCGCAGGCATTCATATCCGATTCCTGCTAATCCTATCATCAAACCACAGGTTTCAACCTGAAATTTATTACTGAATCTTAATCCATATTTATCAATTCCTGCTAAGATTGAAGCGGCAATTTTATTCACATTTTTTTGTAGATTCTTATATTTAGAAGTTTGGCTCGCACACAGTAAAAAGTCAAAATTTCCAAAGTCTCCGTGGCATAATGAATGATTATAGCCAAAACCATAATCAAGCGTGGATTTAATCGCACTTCTAATTTCTGAGTGAAAACTGCTATCATTTATGTATTGAAGCATTTGCAGACGACTCATGCCAATTCCGACTGCACCATGACACCACGCAACAGGAAACACGGCACGCGGTTCAGTGTTTTTGCCGATGTTTTTTTCTTCGGATGTATCCCAGGTTATCCAGTTTTGTCTTTCTGGAATATAAAGGCTTCGTTCATAAGTAATTGCATTAAGGGCTGCTTTTTTGAATCGTTCCTCACCCGTTGTTGTAAGTAGTTTCAATAATGCCAGGGCAATACCTGCTGTACCATGGGCAAATCCGCTGGCGGGAATCTGGGATGTTGTGTTCCAACCAATACCAGGTTTTAAAGGTCGTGCATTGGCAATAAGATGCTCACCACATTTAACTGCCAAATCAAGAATCCTATCTGATTGCCGACAAGAATATAATGACAATAAGCTCAAAATAAATCCCGCGACCCCAGCAGTAATGTCAAAATACCTGTCCTTTTCTATCAGATGTGCTACAGACAAAGCCAAGTCTTCTGCTTCTTTATATAAAGAAGGATTATGCCATAAAGCACCAAGATGAGAATAAGTATAAATGACACCACCCCATCCTCCGTATGCACCAAGCGAATTAAGCCAGGATTTGTTTCTTTTGATTAGACGGCGCAAAGTTATCAATCCACTTTGCGAAATTGCGGTGTATTTTTTATTCCCGCTGACTGTCCCAAGATATGCCAAAAACAATAATATTCCACACATCCCGGAGTACAGATCAATACTTAGTGGACCAACACTCAAATATCCCTCATTATCGAAAGTCAAACCAAACCAGCAGACATCTTTAGTTCCATACACCGCATATCTGTCTAACCTTTCTGCTACATTAAGGGCGAGCTTTAATGCCCTTGTTCTTATCTGATTACAATCAGACTTTACCTTTAGTTTTGTTATAGGCAGTTGAGTGCTCTGGTCTTTGTGTTTATTCAATTCTAATGTTGCAATTGAAGTGCGAATAAAATATATTTGTCTATCCAAATCATTTTGACTGAGAATGTTTATACGCTTGCGCACCATATCTATCATTCTACCTGCAAAGAATTTCGGGACTTTCCGACCGTTACTATCATATAAATCATAGGAATTTGTAAAAGTGGTAAATATTGGAATATCATTATTTTCTAAATCTCCTTTCTCACTCCGTATCAATTTTTTTAAATAGGGATGGTCCTCAATCGCTATCCATAGTTTATCAAAGAAGAGTTCTCTATCAAGTGCATTACGTAAAAAATCAGGGTGATAACTATTATATAACAATAATGCATATGACCGGGTAGGACGGATCAAAACACGAATTTCATCACCGATAAATTTGCTTAATGGACCATTATTTTTTGCCAGTAATCGGTCACGATGCTTTAACAAAAACTGATAGATATTTGTGAATCCCCTAATTATTTCATCTATATAATCCGTGGCGCTGACTTCTTTATTTTGGATGCATGGCTGGTTATGCCCTTTTTGAAACTTCTGCTCTGCCGGAATTAATCGCGCTCCATCTGTCCCCATCCCTTGTATCAAAAACATTTTGTCCGGTGATAACTGTCCTCCAACAGGGCTTACCCCGCTTAAATCAATGCCTTTATAGCCGGTTTTTATAAATACACGCTGGGGTAATAATCCTGTCCTCATTACTGTGTGCAAAACAAAATTTGCTGCAATGTATTCTGATTTACCTGACCTTTTTTCACCAATGTGCGGTTGGAAAAGAGATTCAAGGTCAACAAATATAGGATACTCTTTACTTGCAATCAAATTTTCAAAATGAAAATCAGTCCCATCCAAGGCATAAAAAAGCGCAAGGTAGGCACCGATCCGTTCGTAGAAACGCTGCACTTCATTACGCGTTTCACAAGATAGATAGGGCACAAATTCCATCCAGCCGTATGCTCCGCGATTGAGAATTTTTACCAATGGAAAGAATTTCTGCTTGAGCGTTTTGTTTATCCATTTTAATAATTCCTGAAAGTGAATATCCACTGCCATTGGTCTTGGTTTATATACTACCTTAAACCCTGACTCAAATTCTGCAATGAGCACTGTGTGGCCTCTGCGATGTGTATCTCCACTGGCATAAACCTTAGTAAGCACCCCGGGATGCCTATCTGGTGAAAATGTATTCAGAATAGTCTTCCAATCCTCGCAAAGCCTTTGTAAAAACGCGTAACTTGAGTTCACCCAATGATCAATTACAGTAATTATCTGGCGACAAAGCACAGGATATTCTTTTAGTACTGCAAATGATCGGTCTTTTTGAGTCATCCGACGAATGAAATCATTAAATCGTTCCTTGCTTGTTGCACCTTTTAACTTACCTTGCAGACGATATATATTTAACTCTAAAATAAATGTTTTTATTATCATAAAAAGCAAAGAATTTGCTAACCTTGGAAACATTATCTCTATAATTTGATCTGGTTGAAAAGGTAAATTAACCTTAGATTGTAATTTAAAAAATGTTTTAATTTTTTCATAGAGTTGTAAAAAACCAGTATTAATTAGCGGAAGGACAATTCTTAGAATTATATACGGATTATCCGAAGCCATCTTATCTAAAATTGCGAGGTATGGTGATATTCTATCTGAAGAAAAAGCCACTTGGGTCTTGATTACCCATAATGGGGGTGATTTGAAAAACCGTGCGAACTCCGTGTGCGGAATACCTAAAATTTGTTGAAACTCATTCTTAGTTAAATTTTCTGCGCGGAGTTTTTGTCTGAAATACGAATCGCTATCAAACGGGGATTGTCGGCACCACGCCTCCACCGCCTTTTTAGCAATCCGGTAGTCTACTTTGCACTTAAATCCTTTGCCCTGCAACAAGCCTTTCCTTTCTCTTAAAATAAGTGCTTTTGCCCAGGTGGAGAGGAAATATCTTTGTTTCATCTGTGAAATTTAGCTGTTTTCTATGGGGGAATGGCAGATATGAAAGCCATTCCCCCGCATTTTGGTTTTATTATGGGCATGTTGGACTCGGGCAACATACAGGATTGGGACTGCAACTATAGTTAGTCACTGTTGAATAGCCACCAGCTGCCTCCTTAAGGTCTTCATCGGAAAGTAGTATTTCACCTGCGGGATGCTCGGGAATCGATTGTGTATCACTTAGATTTCTACGGTAATCGGGATCCTTCCATGCCCGAATTGTTTTCCTTACTGACATGTTTATCACCCCCTTTCGTTTGAAGTGGGCATTCGGAATTTCTGAAATGCCCTATTTTCCAAAATTAAGGACTGCCCATACCCACGAAGATCACGACTTTTTCCATAGCCCTTCTCGCTGTTGTTTTGGAAAAAAGTTTCATTTTGACAGGCTGCCACGGCCAAAAACCAATAATCACACCCTTCAGAACCACAGGGGTCAGGACCGGAACCGTCTGGTTTATCTCGTCTGTCTGATCTGTTTAGTCTTTCTCGTTTATCTGGTTTCATAAGACTGCCCTCGTTGGCGAAAAGAGTAATCTCTTTTGGCGTAAAAAGACCCAAAAAAGAATCAGTAATTGACTTGGTAAAAATCCGCGCAGAGTTATTGTGTGTGTGTGTGTCCGAATCTCATAATCCGAGATCCAAGCATAGCCCATTATATCCAAAGAAAGATTTTTGTCAAGAGGAAAGTGCATATTGCTAAAACCCCGATTTTTCAAGGGTTTGCACGATTTTTGAGTTTTTATTTTTGCTAAATTTTTGTAGCAAACTTTCAAAAATTTTTAGAAGAAAGGGGTTAATGTGGATAACTTTTAGGCGTAAGTATACATTTTTCATTTTGTCTGGAGAAAACTAACATTGATAATGCTAATTGCTTAAATTTTCCGCTTGTGGTATTTGATGATTATGTATAAAAAAAGCAAATCAAGTGAATACCAGGTGTCCGACGGACTTAATTGTGCCAGTTATGGGAATTTTTCTTAAATAATCATTATGGTATAATGAATTAATTGAAAAAAACATAATTTACCAAAAGACTTTTATCAGGTGAAAATCCCTTTTTGGTTTAATACTTTCCCTAATACCCGGTGCATATAATTAGATATGAAAAAATCAATAAATCTATGCCCCAAATGTGGATTTTTCAGCATTGATTCAAAAAATGGCTACTGTCCGAATTGCGGAGAACCACTCATAAACAGATGCCCGCAATGCTCGGCAAAAATTAGTTATCCACTCGCCCGTTTCTGTGCAATATGTGGTGCGGATTTCAGGAGAATAAAAAAAAGAAAGGAGGCTAAATGAAAAAAGCACTGATAATCCTCTTTGCACTTTGTGCTATTGTGATGTGCAAAAAGGAAGAGCAGGGTGAATATGATTATCTTTTGAGGGAGTATGAAGATGTCATATTTCCCCCTTCAGGAACAGCAAACGCCTATATAACCATCATCGGTGGTAACCACTCTGGTCAATATTATGTATCCCCGGATGGGAATGATAATAATCCAGGCACCGTAGACCAGCCATTTAAGACCATTGCTCAGGCAGCAATACATCTTCAGGCAGGAGATACACTTGTTGTATTTGCACGCAACAGAAATGAAACTCCGGTCATCGCAGGTGAAAACAACCTCATCTCGGCATTTGATATCTCTAACTGCCAGTACGTGCGGATTGAAAATCTTGAAATTACCAGCAATAATGGTCGGGAGTTTCGTGAGGCGATCTCCGGGACCGGTGGTCCTGTAGCACACATCATCATGAAGGACCTTTATATCCACCATATAGATGAATTCGGGATTGATATCGGTGATGCGAATGACTTCCAAATACTGAATTGCCGTCTCACATATTGCGGATTCGGTTGCATTGGTGGTCCTGCAGGGCAGCAGGGTGGACTGCGCAATATATTGATAAAAGATTGCGACCTCTCTTACAGTGGTCATTATTATCAGGGTGGTGATGGTTCTAATCGGCCTTATGACCGTCCGGATGGATTTGGTATTGAGGCATCTGAAGGTCCAATTGAAATCTGTAATACAACCGCAACCCATAATTATGGTGATGGGCTGGATTCCAAGGCAAAGAGGACATATATCCACGAGTGTATTATTGCAAACAATACCTGTGATGGTGTAAAACTGTGGGGTGATTCCTCAAGGGTAGAAAATACCTTGATCTATGGTCGGGGTGATGGTGATGCAACGACAACCCCCTGGTCACCAATTGTCATCAGCACCGAGAACAATAATGCCCATTTTGAGATAGTAAACTGCACGGTTGATGATTCTATCGGAGAGAACTACATTATGCATGTCCAGTATGATTCTCCAACAATCCCGGTTAATTTGCGCATAGTGAATACAATCTTCTGCAGTCGCGGAAATAATGCGCCTGTGATATGGCTTGCCGAAGCAGTAAATTATGATATTACATATAACCTATTCTATGCGCCCAAGGATGATAGGCTTTTAATTCAGGGGAATACGACTTATACTTCATCTGAAGTCGGACAGATTGGGACCGGCAATCTCTATGGTAATCCACAATTTAATTCTATTGCCTGGGGGACTGAGGGTAATTACCATCTGAAATCCGGTAGTCCGGGAATTGATGCAGGAGATGTTTTATCTGCACCGGCAATTGACCTTGAAGGAAAATCAAGACCTCAAGGTAGTGGTGTGGATATGGGATGCTATGAGCAATAAAAAAGATGGTCAATAGGTTTAGGGTTAGGATGCTGGATATTAAGTGGCAAAAGGAGAAGACTAAAGTGAGGGTGAAAGGAGAAAAAATGAATAACAAAAAGATCTGCGCAATAATAATGTCAATGCTGTTTCTTCTCGCATTTTTTGCAATTGCCCGAGCAGAATCAAGTGAACCAGTAGAATATGATCAACCCCATCCTGTTCCACTTGACTACCGATGGGGAAATGATGTGCGCATCGGGTATCAGGATTCAATATACGATGTTGAACTTGATATTCACCGCCAGAGCGGCAATATCTTCGCTGTGGCACTGTATCCTTCGAGTTCATCATATTCACCTTATTGTGCCGTTTATTTTTCGTCTGATGGCGGTAACAACTGGTCTTTAGGCAATAGTTTCGTAGGAACCACAACCATAAAAGCAATGAGTGCAGCAGTCTTAAAAAATCATTTATATGTCGCATTTACATACGGTGCTTACTCAGTGTATATGCGCCGGTATCGTTTTGCAAGTGGACAAGTAGACACTTTCAGTAACGGGCAAGTATCTGTTGCAATATTTTCAACCACCCCACCTGATACAATAAAAGAGATTGCCCTTGTCAGCGACCAGGATTTCCTTGATCAATATTTGAATCTCTTTGTGATTACAAAAAGCGGCGCCTTAAGATATTTTTACAGCGACACCGCGGGTGTGAATTGGTATGAAATATCAACCGGCGTAACGAATGCTGAGCGCGGGCTTGATGCATGTACTAATGAAGGTTATGCGCTTTACTATGCCTGTGCATCATATGTTAAAAACAACGACTCTATTCAGATTGATGGGTTTACATACGGTGGCAGCCGTGTCGGTCTGAGAACGTCCTTCGTCGGTCCAAACTCCCGTTTCACCTCCGTGGGCGCTTATCATGATACAATAATAGTCCCCTACGAAATGAGTGGTGGGGCTGTCGCATATTATTGTAAATACCTCGCCTCTTACGATGGTGGCCAATCATGGGTCTGGGGTATCCCTGGCGGTGAAGATACGACTTATGTTGCCTGTTGCCCAGATGTTGCCGCCCGAGATAATGGCGGTCAGGGTGTGATTTACGCATATAACACCGGTTCAAGCCGCAGATTCCGTTATACCTGGCGCGATTATCATGGTTCGTGGTCAACACCGGTGCAGTTCGGTGACTACCAACCGCCAAATAATGTAAAACCGGCTATTGAGTATCTCGGTAATGGTGTTTATGGTTGTGTTTATGTGAGTTATGCTCCAATCTATGGTGCGGCATACTTTGACCGCAATGACTGGACAGGAATTGCAGAGAATGATGGCTATAGTGCAAAATCGGATAAAATCACAATTTCACCCAATCCTTCAAATGGAATAATAAACATCTCTTTTTCTATGGAGAAAGAAGGGAATGTTAAAATTTCGCTTTATGACTTAACTGGTCGAATCGTAATGGAGATTATGAATGAAACCAAATCACTGGGTGCACATAAAATTAATCTTAAGATGGACGGATTGGCCTGCGGGGTCTATATTGCAAAAATTGAGCTTCCTGAAGGTAAATTTACCAGATCAATCAATATAGTGCGCTGATGTTGTGATTGTAGGAGGTTAAGGGTAAATTTTACCTTTAACCTCCTTCCAGCTCAAAATCAGAATGGAGGTGTTATTATGGGTATCAAGAATAGGTTATATATATCAATTCTATTCATAATAGTCATAGCAGTTAATCTTTTATTAGCAACCGATGATATTAATTCTCAACCAGTTTATGAAACCTTAAAACGGATGGACATTCAGGAAAGAGAAAATTCTGAAATAAGAATCATAACAGCAACTTCTGATACATATGAAACGATAAAACTTTTACGTTTAATTGAGGACCTCTGGAACACAGGAAGATACGTTGCGGCAATAGAAAAGTTAATGCGATTTGAATCATTATTTCCTAATATTATAGAGGGTATTGAAATATTTTGGAAAAAACCAATAGAAACTAAATCGGAGAATCGCTGGGCACAGGACATAAGAATTGGGAATCGTGATTCTGTTTATGCTGTTGCGTTTGATATCCATCGTGCTACCAACAATCTATTTGTTATTGCACTTTGCAAAGATGGTTCAAATTCTGGTTGGTCAGTAAATTACTCAACAAATGATGGATATACTTGGTTTGAACACTATTATTATTATTATACTTATAACATAAGGACATTGAGTGCCGCAGTCGTCGCAAATCACTGTTATGTATGTTTCTCAAGGCCAGGTGCCCAGAATCAGGCATATCTATACCGTTTCCGGACAACTGATGCCCAGAGGGATAGTTTTAGTAATGGCTCATACTATGTGGAGGTCTTTTCCGTAACTTCACCAGATTCAATTGAAGAAATATTATTGATCGGTGACCAGGATGATACAAATACCAGACTCTATTGTGGGGCGCTAATAAATAACGGAGTTTTGCGCTTGCTCTGGGATGACCCTGAGGCGATATCCTGGAGTTCAATTGCCACCGGAATTCATGATGCTGACCGTGGTATTGATATCTGCAAAAATGTTGGTTCCTCGCATTACTGGATGCTTATCTCATACATAGATATTAGTGACCGACTCAGAATTTATGGATTAGGCAATGGATTATTTGAATCCATCGCTAACAATGAACTAATTAGAAATTCGGGAGATAAAGATGAAACTCAAACCTTTACTCCTTCCCTGAAGGAAGGGAATTAAGAGTCTACCCCGTTCTTGATACGGGGTGAAGGTGATGGAGGTTACGATGTCCACTTTTTATAGAAGTGCAGTAATAGTTTTGGTTTTAATTGGTAATTTCTCAACCAGCGCCGTGATAAAAATTAAAGAAAACTGGGGACGGTATCCACTATTTAACTTAATAAAAGAAACACCACAGGGGGTTGAGATTGTCTTCAGTATGAATGAGATGGTGATAGAAGAAAAAGAGATTAACGGCGTGGTCACAAAGACATTCAGTGTACCCGGGTTCTTTCTACCAAATAGAGAAGGCGCACCGAATATTCTCGGAACTGGCAGATATATCGCAGTACCAGAAGGTTCTACTCCAAAATTAACCATCCTTGAAACACGGATAGAGCCCTTTCATAATATTGAAGTGACACCTGCGCCTAATATCCCTATGGATAGTGATAATAAACCAATGCGTTATGTCAAAGATATGAATATTTACAGCAAGAATGAGTATTATCCGGAAAATCCAGTCAGCCTCTCCCCTGTTCAAGTGATCAGAGGGGTTGATGTTGTATTACTCGGTGTTACACCATTTCAGTATAACCCGGTGACAAAAGATTTGATTGTGTATAAAGACATCAGAATAAAGATTGATTTTGTCGGTGGCACAGGACATTTTGGTGAAGACCGATTGCGCAGCCGATTCTGGGAGCCCATACTTGAAAATCATGTTCTTAATTACAATTCACTTCCGAAGATTGATTTCTATGCACCTGAAAGAATTAATAGCCGTGCAGGCTATGAGTATATCATAATCGTTCCTAATGATGCAACATTTGAAGCCTGGGCAGATACAATAAAGAGATGGCGTAAACTCCAGGGTATATCTACTGAAGTATATACCCTGAGCGAAGTCGGCGGCTCTGATTCAGCGAGTATCAAAAACTTTCTGCAAAATGCATATAACACCTGGAACCCAGCACCAGTTGCGGTTTTGTTCTTATCCGATTATCCATCATCAGGAAGGGTCTATGGAATAACATCACCAAGCTTTCCAGCCTCCCCAGATGGTGTTTCTGATAACTGGTATGTTGATTTTAATAATGATACATTGCCTGAATTACACTATGGCCGTATCTGTGCCCAGGATAATGCCCAATTAGATACAATGATACATAAATTTCTGAATTATGAACGAAATCCACCTACCTCTACAAATTTTTATAATAACCCGCTTGTCTCCTGTTCCTGGGAAACAGACCGATGGTTCCAGATATGTGCTGAGGTAGTCCGCGGATTTTTTATCCATAATCTTGGGAAATCACCGAACCACCAATATACAGTTTCATATGGTTCACCGAGTTTAGGTTGCGCATGGTCAACTGCGACAAATACGCGTTCAGTTGTTCAATACTGGTATAATGTCGGCTGGCTTGATGATACACTAAATCAACACGATTCAATCTGGTGGAGTAATGGCAACAATATTGGTATTAGTAATGCAATAAATTCCGGTGCATTTCTGGTCCAGCACCGCGACCATGGTTACGAATTTGGATGGCAACATCCTTCGTTTACAAACAACGACCTTGATAACCTTACAAACCAATTTCTTCCTTTTGTTTATTCAACAAATTGTTTGACCGGACGCTATCAGATGATATACGAATGTTTTTCTGAAAAATTCCATCGGAGAAAGTGTGGGGCATTGGGTGTTAATTGTGCATCTACAGCAAGCCCATCATTTTGTAATGATGTATATGTCTGGGGCACTTATGATTGCCTCTGGCCCCAGTTTGATCCTGGTTATCCAACATTTGGTGGGATAATTGGCTCAAGTGACCTGAGACCCTGTCTGGCAATGACCTCGGGAAAATATTATCTCTCCGCGTCTTCCTGGCCTGGAAATCCTGAAAGTAAAAGCCGTGTCTGGCGTGAATTTCACCATTTTGGTGATTGTTTTATTACACTCTATTCAAGAACCCCTTTACGTCTGACCGTAAACCATCCAATGACGATTGAACCAGGTCAGACATATTTTGTAGTTACTGCAACGAGTGGTGCCGTGATTGCCCTGACTGCAAATGGGGAAATCATTGGAGCCGCACTTGCTACGGGTGCACCGGTAAACATTCCGATTACACCTCAGTATTCAGGTACAGTTGTTATAACTGTAACCAAGGCAAATTATTATCGATATAGTGCTAATGTCAAAGTATTGAGTTTATCTGCTGGTGTAAATTCCCGATTCACCGCAATCGGTGCCTATAAAGATACAATATTAGTTGTTTTTGAATGCACCGGCTCTGCAGTCCCTTATTACTGTAAATATGAAACTTCCTATGATGGTGGTGCTTCCTGGTACTGGGGAATTCCAGCTGGAGAAGATACCACTATATCTTCATGCTGTCCTGACATCACCGCAAAGCTGAATGCTGGTCAGGCGATAATTTACGCATATGGAGATGGTTCAAGCCGTAGATTCCGTTATACCTGGCGCGATTATCATGGTGCCTGGTCAACACCTGTGCAATTTGGTGATTATCGACCAAGAAACGATGTAAAACCATCCATTGAATACTTTGGCAATGGTGTTTATGGCAGTGTCTATGTAAGTTATTCACCTGTTTATGGCGGGGTCTATTTTGACCGAAATGACTGGCAGATTGGCATAAAAGAAAATGGTTCTACGAAAGTTAAAGACACTTCGCTGTGGATTACGCCCAATCCTGGAACTGGAATTATCTCTATTACTTATACGGTTAAACAAAAAGGCGCAATTAGAATTTCTCTATATGATGTAACAGGCAGGCTGGTGCAAGAACTACTCAATACAATATCTCTAAAGGGTAAATATACAATCGGCTTAAATAGCACTCTCTTACCGAGTGGTATTTATTTCGTGAGAATGGAAACCCCGGGAGAAATTATTACCAAAACGATGACGATTGTAAAATAATAAGTTTTAAAAAAATTTTAAGTTGTGATTTATAAGAGAGAGTAAAACTATCTCTTTATAATTTCAAATAGGGCTATTAGATAATAGATAATTGCAAAAATCTTTGCCCTTAGCCTTGACAGGCAATCTTAAATTTGTATAATTATTAAGGTATTGGCAATGTTTTCTGATAAAAATAAAAATCTTTCAGTACTTCCTTTTATTGGCAGAGACAATGAACTGAAAATTTTACAAGAAAATCTACAATCGGCTTTTAATTACCAGGGGAAATGTGTTGTTATTAGCGGTGAACCTGGTATTGGCAAAACTCGATTGGTGGAAGAATTTCTAAAAAATATAAAATATGATATACTTTATTTCAATATTAAGATTGAACCTGATACTTCAGCAAACTCCCTATTTGTAGATATCATACATAACTATCTGAATAGAACCGGACGGCCAGTGAGAGAAATTGTCCAGGTAATTGGAAAAGAGATATATAATAGTTATTCGGAAATGATACCTTCATTAAAAGT
>CBFGJP010000037.1:0-23254 GCA_965649105.1 Caldifarciminota bacterium | reverse complement strand
CCGTCCTTTGCCATCCATTACGATAAACACAGTAATCAATGGCTTGATGAAATTTCGTAAAATATATAAAGGGAAAATTTATCTCGAACTTATGCTCATAAAAGGATTCAATGATTCCAAAGACGAAATCTTGAGACTAAAAAATGCAATCATGCGCCTACGGCCAGATAGAATTCAATTAAATACCGTGGTTAGGCCACCGAGTGAAAAATATGCTCAGGCTCTAACATTGAAGGGATTACAGCAGATAAAAAAAATTATGGGTAAGAAATGTGAGATTATCGCTGAATTCAAAAAAGATAAGAATATTTTGAAAACAGCCGGCCATATAGATTTGATTATACAATATTTGAACAGAAGACCCGGAACACGGAAAGATATAAGCAAGAGTTTAGGTATAAATCAGAATGAAATTGCAAAATATCTGGCGGAATTAATAAAGGCAAAAAAAATTAAGAAAAAAATTTATGGAGGTGAAATTTTTTATGAAAGAGTTTAAAATAATTGAACCAAACGATTTATCAAAAGAAGAACTATTAGAATTTATCCCGGACCTGGCAAAAAACTGGCTTGCCCACGATGGCTTATGGTTTTTAGGTGTAGAAAATAAATACGGTCTGGACTCAGCAATTGAACTCGATAGAATGGCCTGGGAAAAATTTACTGTTATTGAGGCAGAAAGAATAATGAAAAGATTAAAGATTGAATCAAATGGCGGAATACCAGCATTGATACAGGCATTAAAGTTTCGACTTTATGCATTTATCAACAAACAGGAAATCGTGGATGTATCAGAAAAAAGGTGTGTTTTAAGAATGAATAATTGCCGTGTTCAGGAAGCACGCAAAAGAAAGGGTTTGGCTGATTTTCCTTGCAAATCAGTGGGAATCGTGGAATATGCTTATTTTGCGCGGACGATAGATTCGAGAATAAAAACAAATTGTCTATGCTGTCCACCGGATAATCATCCGGAAGATTATTACTGTGTCTGGGAATTTATTTTAGAATAAAGCTATTTATCTTTTATTTTTTCAAGTAATTTCAATGCCTCGGGTTTGTCATCAAGTATGTAGTCTGCTTCAAAAGTAGGATTTGGGATTTCCAGAACTTTGTTTAAAAACCATTTTGCCTTTTCATAATCTTTTTTCTTTATATAAACTTTTGCCATATCAACATAGAGAATTGTATAATTAGAATCAATTGCCAGGGCACGATTCAAATATTCAAGAGATTTATTTAAATCGCCCCCCATCAACCCGGGTAATTCATAATGTAACATTGCAGCCGCATCCATTGCACCGGTATGCTTGGGGTCGAGTTTTAAAATAATGTCAATCTCCTTTTTTATATCGGGAACAAGACCCAGGGAATTTAGCACCCCCTTCGTTTGACCGCTTCTTCCTAAATTTACCATATACCAGAAATGAGCCCAAACCGAGTTTTTGTCTATCTTTATTGCCTTTTTACCGTATTCTATGCCCTTGTTATAAAATAATAATTTATCATTTTTATTATCCTGAGCATCTCCCATAAGATAACAAACCTTGGATAATTCGTAGAGGGCACGAAGATTATCAGGTTCTTTTTCAACGATATCCAGTAATTTCCTATAACTATTTTTAAGATTGTCCTGGTTCAAATGCCGTGTTTCATAAAGTTGGATTGCCTGGTCTATTAATTCATCTGTTGACTGCGCATACACAAATACAGATGATATTGCAATAGCAAAAAAGATTTTTTTAATCATAAAACCTCCTTTTATGCAACATAGTGGCGATGGTGAAATAGTTTATGACCTTTTGTTGCAATTTTTCGTACATATAAAGTATTAAAGGATTTTCAGTAATTTTTATTTTCAATGTAAAGGGATTATCGGTTATATAAATCGCTTCTTTTTTTATAGTGAGCGCACTTTTTCCGTCACCACCAAAACCAAATCGGTACCCTGCCTGGGCAACTTTTTTTAAAACAAAAGAATTAACGCGATTGAATGGATAGGAGATAGTATCAATTTTCCCAAGATGTCGTTCCAGAATCCTTTTTGATTCTGATAATTCGTATGCCAGTTCCTGTTCATTTAATTTCGTAAGATTTCGATGTGACATTGTATGAGAGCCAAAGACAATTCCGTATTTTTTCATTTCAAGAATCTGGTTCCAATCAAGATGGCAATTCCGGCCGGTAATTGATATATCCCAGTAATTTCTCTTGCCGATGTAGTTGACAACCAAGAAGACTATGGCTGGGCAACGATATTTCTTTAATACTGGAAATGCGTACTCGTAGATATTTTCTTCACCATCATCAAAGGTAATCACAATGCCTTCTTCTTTTTCGCCCGGTAGAATAATTTTGTAACCATAATCATAAATGGTTTTAATAAATTTATCTAATTGTTCCGGGTAATTCCAGGTACCACACCATTGAAATTTTTTAGTTATCCTGTGGAACTGTAGTGCCTTTAACATCTTTTGTCCGGTTAATCAAAATAAAACCGATTAGGGAAAAACCAATTATAATTGCACCAAAGATAATGAAAAGATATCTTTTAGTAATAAAGGTTGATAAGGAACCGACAAGTAGTGAACCGACAACAAAGGTGAGATTCAAAAGCCAATCGCGAAATGAAAATATTCTTCCTCTGATTTCTTCGTCAGCATAATGGTGTATTAAAGTATCCTGTCCGATAAATATCGGCGACGCAGCAATTCCCACAATTAGGGTGATAAAGATGAACTGATAAAATTGATTTATGAAAGGAAAAGTAAACATTCCAGCACTGATGAGGATAAAACAATAAATGATAAAAAGTTTGAGATCAATGTAATGCCCGAGTGTGCCGGCTATGTATGCTCCAAGCAGTAAACCAATCGCACCAACTGCAGCAAGTATACCCACACCTTTTGTTCCCCACGCCATATCTTGCTGGATTGTTGGAACAGCAAGGACATAGACGACACTGCCGGCAATTATCATTAAAAAGATTGTTGCCATTGCAAAACCAAGGTTCTTTTCTTTAAAGATATGTTTAAGTGCCTGGGTCATTTCTTTAATTATCTTTAGCAAACTATTTTTAACCATCAAAAATAGACTCTGCGGCTTGAGATGTGATTCTTCTTTTATTCGTTCTTTGAGATTTACCCTCATAATATAAATCATAAATGCCGATATCCCAAAGGTGATGCCATCAATGATGAATGCCACAATCCAGCCTGCAATTCCAATAGTATTTTTCCAGATGGACCAGTCAATAATTAAACCCCCGGTTGCCATACCAAGGAAGGTCGCACCCCTTCCTACAAGGTTTAAAATAGAATTTGCATTCAACAATCTCTTTTTTGAAACGAGATTGGGGATTATTGCACTCCGTGCAGTATTGAAAAAAAGGGCAAGTAGGAACATAAAGAATACAAGTGCAAATACAGGGTATATATTTTTTGTGTAAAGGAAAACCAGGGGTAATGATAATGCACAAAGCATTCTGAGTGTGTCGCATATTACCATTACTCGCTTTTTATGCCAGCGGTCAACGAGAACTCCGGCAATAGGACCGAATATCAATACCGGGAGGGTGATGAACAATGCAAGTTGTGAGAGTAAGAATGGCGTTCTTTCTTTTGGAAACAAACCAATCAAGGCAATAAGCGCAATATAATCAAGTTTATCGCCAAATTGACTGATGGTTTGCGAAAAAACGAAAATGGAGAAATCTCTTATTCTTAAAATATTCCAGAATTTAACTTTTTTTATTGCACACCTCGTTGTAAAAATCAAGTACCTGTTTTGTAACAATCCGCCAATCGTATTTTTTAGATTTTTCTCGACCGGCAGCACCAAATTTTTTCATTAATTCTGGCCTTTTTAATAAGTAAATAATTTTTTTTGCCAAGGCTTCAGGATTCATTGGTTCAAACAATAATCCTTCAACACCATCATTGAGGATGGTTCTATAACCAGGAATATCGGATGCAACAATCGGCTTTCCGCTGGCCATTGCCTCCAGCAAGACGATACCAAAACTTTCCGCACCTGTTGCAGGTGAACAGTATATATCACAGGACGCATAATATGCAGGAAGGTCTTCTGGTTTGACGAATCCCACAAATATCACATTATCTTTTATGTGTTCCTCAATGTACCGTCGGTAATAATGTTCTAAAAATCCTTCACCAACGACAATCAATTTTGCGGTGGAAAATTCTTTAACAATTTGGGGAAATGCCATTAAAAGATATTTTAGGCCTTTCCGAGGTTCAAATCTGCCGACAAATAAAATCTTAGGTGAATATTTTTTCAATCTATCAATTTGGGGTACATCCGGTCTAAACCTTTCGGTGTCAATGCCGTTGGGTATTATCTTACATTCACCAATCGGGAAATAACGCATTACACAATCTCTTGCTACCGTTGAGACGGCAATCATTCCATCTATCCTTCTGAAATATTGTTCGAGGACCGGTTCCCATAATACATAACCAAAACTCTCTTCATAAGCGGAATGAAAGGTTACAAAATTTTTTGCATTGGAGTACTTCAAGGCAAGATAAGGGAGAGTGGGGGCGATTGCACCGTGAAGATGTATCACATCAAATTTTTCCATATCAAGTAAACGCCGCACCTGCCAGGGAAGGGTAATGCCGAAACTCAAAACCGAGAAAGAACGATTCTTAGGAAATTTTATTGCCCTTCCCATTCGAATGATTCTTTCATCCACGTAGGGATAATTTTTACCATAAGATGGCGCAAGTATTTTTGCGGTATGCCCCATTAGGTTGAAATTTTTCCATAGATGGAGGATGTGTTCAGATACACCGCCAGTATGGGGATAAAAGATATCAGATACAAGCAATATCTTCATTCAATATCTCCCGTATGACCAAACCCACCGATTCCTCTTTTGGTTTCATTTAATCTCTTTACCTTTTTGAAAGTTGCTTTGACTACCGGGGCGATAACCATCTGCGCAATTCTATCGCCATTTTTGATCTTTACACTCTTTTTACCGAAATTGAAGAGGATAACTTTAATCTCACCGCGATAATCGGCATCTATTGTCCCCGGGGCATTCAATACACCAATCCCATATTTTACTGCCAATCCACTCCTCGGTCTCACCTGTGCTTCATAACCTTTGGGTATTTCAATTCTGATGCCAGTGGGAATGACACAGAAATCTTTTGGTTTTAATACTATGGGTTTTTTGATATTCGCACATAGGTCACAACCAGAAGAATCCAGAGTCTGATATTGGGGAATGAAATTTCCTACTATTTTTATTTCTAAAATTTTTAAAGTTTTCATTCTATCCACTCAGGATGAAAAACAAACCACTGTTCGGGATATTTTTTAATAATCCGCTCAAAATTGCCTATCATATATTCGTAGAATTCATTTTCGTTATAAAATGTTCTCACCGGTTCAACGACTCCCAGGTATCTTTTGTCTCCTTTTATCAAAACCATGTAGCCAAATAATACCGGTATTTTCCTTTTTACAATTATCTCGCCTAAACCTTTAGGAAATTTTCTTTTGCCCGAAAAGAAAATAAATTCGCTTCCCTGTTTTGCTATATCACGGTCAGCCAGAATGGCGAGAACACGGTTGTTTTTTATTGTATCCAGGAATGCTAAACTTGTGCGGGATAAAGGAAAAGTTTTTAATCCTGTTGCCTCGCGATGTTTTGTATATAAATCATACATTTCTGATTCGGTTTCTTCCACAAGCGCATTCATTGGATATCCAGCGGCGGCAAGGTAACTTCCTGCATAATCCCAGTTTCCGATATGGAGGGTTAAAAGAATACAACCTTTTTTCATTTTTAATGCCTCGTCAAGATTTGACAGTCCAAGAGGTCTGACATATTTTATCACATCATCCTTTTGCAAAAAACCAAGTCTAAAGAAATCCACCATACAGCGTGCAAAGTTTTCGAATGTTTTTCTACATAGGTAATTGTGCAAATAAATTTTATCGGGCATTATATGACGTAAATTATTCAAAATATAATATCTCTTCCTCTTTAAAATAAAATAACTCAATCCCCCGATAATGCGTGCAACTCCATCGGCAACTCTTAATGGCAATATTCTCACTAATACAATTCCACATTTCTGGAGCCTAACCGTAATATTCACGCTGATTATTTTTCAATATTATGCCTTGTATTGTTTTAGCGCGATTTCTAATACTTTCACAGCATTCCGAATATCATCTTCCTTTAGCACATAAGCAATTCTAATCTGGTCTTTGCCTTTCTTTAAGGATGAGTAAAAGCCATTTGCCGGTGCCAGCATAACAGTGCTTTTTTCATAACTGAAATCAGTCAGGAGCCACTGGCAGAAATGATCGGCATTCTTTACGGGAAGACTCAGGACTGTATAGAACGCACCTTCGGGTTTGTGGCCATATACCTTTGGGATTTCTTGGAGGCAATCAAAGAGCACATTTCTTCGATGCTCATACTCTTTTATCATGGGCATAATATATTTACCAATATATTTGTAGGCTGCAATAGCACCTATCTGCTCTAAAGTTGGTGGACATAATCTTGCCTGACAGAACCTTAATAGGGCATCCATTATCTTTTTATTCCTGCTTATTATACAACCAACACGGGCACCACAGGCAGAGAATCTTTTTGATATGGAATCCATTAATATTACACGGTCTTCGATTTCAGGCAAAGAGAGGGCACTTATGTGTTCCTTTCCGTCGTAAATAAATTCTCTATAAACCTCATCCGAAAGCAGATAGAGATTATATCTTTTACACAAGCGCTGGATAATGAACATCTCTTCTTCGGTTAAAACTGTGCCGGTTGGATTATTGGGTGTGTTTATTAAAATTGCTTTGGTTCTGTTGGTAATCTTCTTTTTTATCTCGGATTCGGGTGGAAGATGGAAACCATTCTCAATTTTTGTTTCAATCGCAACAAGTTTAATATTAGACATTACTGCAAAGCCATTATAATTTGTATAATAGGGCTCGAAAACGATTATTTCATCCCCCGGGTCGCAGACAGTCATCATGGCAAATATTATCGCTTCACTGCCACCGATTGTAATCCAAATGTTGTCCAGGTGCAGGTCAAAGCCCAGATTACGGTAATAATCAAGAATTGCAAGGCGCAGGTCCAAGATACCACCTGATGGGCCATAACCGAGGACCTTTTCCCGGTAATTGCTGATTGCTTCAAAAATTTCAATGGGCGTTTCAATATCTGGTTGACCGATGTTCAGATGATAGACTTTTATCCCCTTTTTCTTTGCTTCATCAGCAAACGCTGATAACTTTCTGATCGGCGAATAAGGCATAAGATCTGCCCGTAATGATAGAGATATATTTTTCTTTGTCGTTTTTGTTTTTATCATAAATAAATTATATCCAGCGCACAAAAAAAGTCAATCACATCGGAGGAAAATTTTATCCATTTTATGAGCAATTATTATATGTAGAGATTCAAACCTTGTACTAACTAAAACGGCAATTGACAGGACCGCGATTTAAGATATAATAGACTTATGAAGGAAATAAGAAAAAGAATTTATCTGGATTATGCAGCAACAACGCCGCTCCATCCTGCTGTACTTGAGGCAATGGAGACTTATTTTTTTGAAGAATTCGGAAATCCTTCAAGTCTTCATACATCGGGACAGAAGGCAAGAGAAGCAATAGAAAATGCCCGCAAAACTATTGCTGAGGCGCTTGGTGCCAGCCCGGAGGAGATTATCTTTACTTCCGGAGGCAGCGAATCAGACAATACCGCCATCAAAGGTATTGCCTATGCTATGGCTGAAAAAGGCAATCATATTATAACTACAAAGATTGAACACCATGCGGTCCTTGAGCCATTTATTTTCCTGCAATCCCATGGTTTTCAAACAACATTTCTACCGGTTGATAAATATGGACTTGTTGATCCGGACGATCTAAAAAAGGCGATAACAAATAAAACCATCCTTGTTTCAGTAATGCATGCTAATAACGAAATTGGCACTATTGAACCGATTGAAGAGATTGCAAAGATATGTCGGGATAGGGATATATATTTGCATACTGATGCAGTTCAATCTTTCGGGGCAGTGGATACAAATGTCAATAGTCTTGGTGTCGATTTATTATCAATTTCAGCCCATAAGTTTTATGGACCAAAGGGTGTAGGGGCATTATATGTTAGAAAAGGGACAAGAATGGAGCCACTATTACATGGTGGTGCCCAGGAGATGGGTAAAAGGGCATCAACCCATAATGTACCAGGCATTGTTGGCATGGCAAAGGCAGTGGAACTGGCAATTAAAGAAATGCCCGCAAGGGTTGAACATTCAAGGCATTTGCGCGATAAATTAATCAAATCGCTTTTGAATAGCGTTGATGATATAGTTTTAAATGGCCATCCTGAACGACGGTTGCCTAATAATTGTCATTTTATTGTAAAATACATTGAGGGTGAGGCATTGATGATGCGACTCGACCAGATCGGGATTGAAGTTGCAACCGGCTCGGCATGTTCTTCCGGGTCCCTTGAACCATCTCATGTTCTTACCGCAATCGGGGTTCCGGTTGAAGATGCCCGCGGTTCCATTCGGATGACCATGGGCAGGCTTTTAACTGAACAAGATATAGATTTTGTTTGTGAACATTTTCCTAAGATTGTAAAAGACTTAAGGACGATATCTCCGCTTACAAGAAAATAAAAAATTAAGAAAATGAAAATTCTTGTCGCAATTAGCGGCGGGGTTGATTCGAGCACCTGTGCGGCATTATTGAAAATGCAAGGCTATGATATTGCAGGTGCGACAATGTTATTCAAAGGGGTTGGGAATGACGAAATTGAGTCGGCAAGGAATGTCTGCGAAACACTTGCTATAAAATTTCATTTATTTGATTTCGCTGATTATTATCAGAAGACAATCATAGACAATTTTGTAAAAGAATATAAATCAGGTAGAACCCCGAATCCCTGCGTATTATGCAATAAACTTATAAAATTCGGATTATTTCTGCAAAATGCACTTGAAATGGGTTTTGATATGATTGCCACTGGGCATTACGCAAGGATTGAAAAGAAAAATGGTTTTTATTTGTTGAAAAGGGGAAAAGACAAAAATGAACAGTCCTATTTCTTATATCGATTGGATCAAAATCAGTTGTCAAAGATGCTTCTTCCACTCGGTAATTATACAAAAGAGGAAGTAAGAAAGATTGCTCAAAAATTAAAATTACCTACTGCCCAGAGAAAAAAGAGCCAGGATGTTTGCTTTTTGCCTGATATGGACTATACTACATATTTGCGGGAGATTGTTCAAGAGAAAAAAGGTCCGATTTATGACAAATACGGGAATAAAATTGGTGAACACAAAGGGATTTTCCACTATACCTATGGACAGCGTAAAGGCATAGGGGTAAGTAATAAAGAACCTTATTATGTGATAAAGATTGATCCGACAAAAAATGCAATCTATGTGGGTAAAAGGCAGGATGCTTACAAAAAGAGTCTGATTGCTGAAGACCTAAGTTTTGTCATCCCGACTGATTATAGTGGGACAATAAATGTTTTGGCAAAGACAAGGTATGTGGCACATCTAAGTCCTGCATCGGTTTTTTTTGAAAACAACAGGGCAAGGGTATGTTTTGAAAAACCCCAATGGGCAATAACACCGGGACAATCAGTTGTATTTTATCAAAATGATATAGTCCTCGGCGGTGGAATAATCAGTGAAATCATCGATTAAGAAATTATTATTTAACCGGGGGCAATCCTTGTTTCAAGAGATTTAACATTTCCCGGGCATTTTTATGCTTAGGTTTTTCACTTAAAACCCGGCGATAACAATATTCTGCTCGATCAAATTTTTGCATAAAATGGTAGATAAGGCCAAGACGAAAATATATTTCAGCGCGGTGGTATTCGGCGATCTTTAAGGCATTTAAATAAAGGATCTCGGCACTAGGAAAATCCAGTTTTATTAAGGCAAAGAATGCCATTCGTGTCAAACTTACTGGATAGGTTTGTTTCTTATAAAGACTTTCCAAAAAAAGGGTAAAAAGTGATTTTTGGGGTTTGGTTAATATATGCCATATTTTCCGTTCGTCCAGATCCGTATCAATCCCTAAATTTTGGATTGCCTTTGAAATAGAAAATGGTTTAAATTTTTCGGCATAGCCATCTCTTGCATATATTACGGAGGTTTCATCCCAATAGATAATACTCCATTTTTGTGAATTTTCTAAATCAATATCCCAGACAAAAGCTTCAGGATACGAGTAGTCAAATATGATTAAGTCGGGTCTGTATTTTTCAATAAGTTTGATTATGCCCCCTGGTTGATGGCTTTCATGGAATTCTTTGAATAATGCTTCTTTGATAACTTCAAGCCGACCGTCAATATAAACCGGTTCGCGCACCGACCATATTAACCAACTCCCCCGATTCAAATCATTGAGTATTTTGGCTTTAAAGTTATTCTCATTTATAAATTCACAAACCTTGATGGGTTGCATATCTGGGTCAAAACCGATGCCAAATTTTCCCCCACCACGAAAAGCATAATATCCATTATTGATAATATGGATAATAAACAAAATTATAAACAACGAAACAACTATTGCCATTGTATTTTCTAAGAACTTCGAAATTTTTACGAATCTTTTTATTACAGGAATTAAATCTCTGATACTATTACCGATGATCTGAATAACAACTATTATAAATAAAGGAATATTACGCACCGCTGTAATTGATAGATAACCAAATGTGAGGAACAGGAGATATTCATAAATTCTTCTTTTGTTCAAATTTATAATAAGTAATAAACTACCGAGAGCAAAATAGCTGAAGTATACAAAGAGGGCGGTATGGGATGTAAGTAAAAATCCCCGTGCCGATAAAGGTGAGGCAAATTCAGTTATTGCATCTTTAAAGATGCTTGAATTCTGGAGTCTGGTGAAGAGATAAAAAGGAAATAAAATACCTTTGATATGATAAGGATTCAAAAATGAGATTAAAACGGAGATAATTGTCCATTTGAGTAACTCTTTAAATCTTTTTCTCTCGTTAAGGAACATACTGATAAGGTAGAAAAGCAAAATACCCCAGCCTAAGATAAATAATCCATGAAAATTAACCCAGAGTAACTGGACAACTGGCAATAGAAAAAGAAGATTTTTTTTATGGTAATAAAAGAGATCAATGATGAAGAGCATAAATACCATGAATATATAAGTGAAAATTTCGGGTCTTACACCGAATCTTATCTCAAAAGAAAAGATGCTTGTCAGAATTAAAATAGATATCAACCAGATAGGGATTGAGGAATTCTTCAGACGCAGATATAATAAGATAAAAAAGATTAAAATCAAAATACTATTAAAGATTGAAATACCACCATCGCCCGAAACTTTGAAAATAATAAATAAAATTATCTGATAAAGCCAGTACATTGCGATATATTCATGATGGCGCACGGTATAAGTAAACTGGTCATAGTGATGAAATGATTTGCTGGTGAGCATCCATTCACCACCCCGGAGATGAAAACCGATATCGGTATCATAAATCTTCCGTAAGGAAATGAAAAAGGCAAGCACGAAAATAAGGGTAAGTGTTATGTACCATAGATTAAATTTCGGCTTTGGCACAGTTAATTATATATAATCCCAGAGGTTTGTCAAAGTATTAATGAGATTGCGTTCTGGTTCCTTTTTACTTTCCTTACCTTTGATGGGGGAAAACGAGAAAAATCCACAATCCTTTCAAATATTACTAATTTAATTTTCAAAAATGTAAAATGGACTCAGGATTTTGTCTTCTTGACTAAACATAGATTTTAGTTATCATAAGTCATATTATGTCCGATGAATTGAATCTAATCGACTTTGAAAATTTTTTGATTAGTCAGGGTAGCGAATTGAATACAATCCAATCATACTTTTTGGACATAAAACAATTAGCCCTATTCTTGAAGACACAAAAAAAGGAATTGTTATCGGCAAAGACGGAAGACCTCCGTAATTTTATTCATTCCCTTTTTGATATTGGTTTGAGCCCGGTCTCTATCAACCGCAAGATTTCGGCACTGAGGTCATATTATTCGTATCTTTTTTCAACTAATAAAATAGAGAATAATCCAACCGAAGATTTAGAACTTTTGAAAATTGGAAGGAAATTACCAATGACCTTGTCAATAGAAGAGGCGAATGCAATCATTGAATCGGCGGATGAGAACACACCAGCAGGATTGAGAGACAGGGTCTGCCTCGAATTACTCTACGGCTCAGGATTGCGTATATCTGAATTGCTGAATTTAAAGATAAGCGATATTATGATACAGGATGAGTTATTAAGCATTATCGGTAAGGGGAATAAACAGCGCTTTGTCCCATTTGGTAGAAAGGCGCTGAAGGCGATTCAGGTTTACCTCCAGCAGGGCAGGCCGTTGTTGATGAGAAAGAAAAAATTACCCTATCTAATTTTGAACGCAAGAGGCAACAAATTATCCAGAATGGGGTTTCTGAAAATTCTGCGCAAATATCTCATAAAAGCAGGAGTTAGAAAGAAAGTTACCCCCCATACCTTTAGGCATTCTTTTGCAACACATCTATTACAATCTGGTGCCGACCTGAGGGTGGTCCAGGAATTGCTCGGGCATTCAGATATTTCTACTACTCAGATATATACGCATATTGACCGCGAATATTTAAAACAGGTTCACCGTGACCATCATCCTCGGGAGAAAGAATTATGAATCTATCGCTACAGAAAAAGATAACAATTTTAATCGTCGGGATAGTTATTTTTACCTTCATTTCTCTGTCGCCATCGCTTAAAAATGGCTACTGCAACTGGGATGATTATCATTTGATCACTGCCAATCATTCAATTAAAGATCTCTCCTGGGAAAACATTAAAGAAATATTTACGTCGGGATATGTAGGAACTTATATCCCACTCACCGTTTTATCTTTTGCACTTGAGAACAAATTCTTTAGACTTAACCCTTTTGTTACTCATTTGATAAACCTTATTTTACATCTGTTGAATGTAATTCTGGTCTTTTTGCTCATTTATCTTTTTACCAATAATCTATTGATTTGCACAATTGTCAGTCTGCTCTTCGGTATCCATCCATTGCATGTTGAATCGGTTGCCTGGGCGACCGAAAGAAAGGATATGCTTTATTCATTTTTCTTTTTGAGTAGTTTGATTCTTTATGATTTTTACCGAGAGAATAAACGGAAGATATGCTATTTTTTATCGATTTTGCTTTTCATTTTATCTCTTTTATCAAAACCAATGGCGGTGACATTCCCTTTAGTATTGATTCTAATTGATTATTACTATGACCAGCAGTTTAAAATAAAACAGATTTATTCAAAGATTGCCTATTTTATACCAGCAATATTAATCGCTATAATCAACATTCATTTTCAGGGTTCCGGGTCACTTCCATTAATTAGTTATTTGAAGCACATATTCGTTTTTTTCTACAATGTAGTATTCTATCTTTATAAACTCATTTTGCCCATAAATCTTTCTGCATTTTATCCCTATCCGGAAGAATTCGAGAAATCTTTACCGGCAGTATTCATTATATCACCTTTGATTGTTGCAGTGATTGTATATTTAATAATAAGAACAATTAGATATACCCATAAAATCCTTTTTGGCGCATTGTTTTTTATCATCACTTTATTCCCGGTAAGCCAATTAATACCCCTGGTGGCACCGGCAATCGCGGCTGACCGTTATACATATATACCCTCAATTGGATTGTTTTTTATCTTTGGGTTATTGATTGAATGGTTGTATCATAAAAGATTAGAGACTTTGAGAACTTTTAGAACTATATTGGTGGTGCTTTTATTAGTGATTTTTTTGTTTATGGGTATCATTTCTTTTAACCGATGTAGAGTCTGGAAGAATAGCATCACCCTCTGGTCCGATGTTTTAAAAAAATATCCGCAAAATGGCATTGCTTATAACAATCGCGGCAATGCCTATAAATTTTTGGGTGCTTACGAAAAGGCGATTGAGGATTTTAATAAGGCAATAGAATATTCACCAGGATTGGAATTACCTTATTTCAATCGAGGTTCGGTATATGAAAATCTCGGTCAATTTGACAAGGCAATCGCTGATTTTACAACCGCCCTTAATATCCAGCCTAATTTTGTAATGGGTTATGTAGACCGTGGTGCAATATATGTCCGGATTGGTGAATATGACAGGGCATACAATGATTTGGCCCATGCCCTGCAACTGAATCCCAATTTAGCCGAGGCATATTACAACCTCGGAGTTCTCTATTTTAATCTAAAGAATTATAATCTCGCAATAGAGCAATATGAACGAGCTATTGCCCTTGACCCTTATCTTGCGGTGGCGTATTTAGGCAGGGGTGATGTTTATTTTATTTATGGTGATTTTGATAATGCGATTAAATATTATACAAAGACATTACAAATTGATCCTTTAAATGTTGATGCGTACTATAATAGGGCAGTGGCTTTTACCCGAATCCATAAACTTGAACAGGCACTTTTTGATTATAATCAAGCATTGCGTTTAAATCCAGATTTTGCCCAAGCATATAATAATCGTGGAAATATCTATCTTGACCTTGATAAAATTGAACAGGCAATTGAGGATTATAACCGGGCGATAGAAATTGATTCCAACTATGCAGCAGCTTATTATAACCGCGCGGTAGCGTATTATACAAAAGGTGAATTTGTTAAGGCGCGGAAGGATGTTGAGGTTTTGAAAAAATTTGGGATTATGCCTGATTCAAGTTTATTAAAGGCTCTAAAAATTAGATAAGGAGGTATGATGTACTACGACATTCTGGTGATCAATCCTGGCGCAGGTTCAACCAGGATTGCGGTTTATAAAAATTCTCAGCCTATTCTGGAAGAAAATATCCGACACAGTCCTGAAGACTTGAAGCAATTTCAGAAAATCATCGACCAGTATCATTGGCGAAAAGACAAAATAATTGGTTTTCTAAAAAGCAAAGACTTTGATTTGAAAAATTTAAGTGCGGTCGTGGGCAGGGGTGGTCCTTTCAAACCACTGACAAGCGGGACATATCTTGTTAATGAAAAATTGATTGAGGATATAAAAAATGGTAATTACCAGTCAGAACATCCTTCACTTTTGGGTGCGATGATTGCCAAGGAAATTGCAGATGGTGTTGGTATCAAGGCTTATTTTGTAGATCCGGTCTCGGTTGATGAATTCTGGGAATTATCAAGGTTTTCAGGATTGAAGGAGATAAATAGAAAGGCATTGAGCCATGCGTTAAATGTAAGGATGGTGGCAAAGAAAACAGCAAAGGAATTGAATAAACCATATAACGATTGTAATTTTATCATCGTTCATCTCGGCACCGGGATTACGGTCGCCGCACATCTGAAAGGTAAACAGGTTGATTCGTCAAATGCAAATGAGGATGGTCCGTTTTCACCCCAGCGGACCGGTGCACTGCCAACAATACCGCTTGTGGAATTGTGCCTCAGTGGAAAATACACTGAGTCAGAGATTAAAAAGAAACTCTTGAGAGAAGGTGGATTGCTATCATATCTTGGTACTGATGATATTCAGGAAGTAGAAAAGAGGATTGCCGGTGGAGACCAATATGCAGAGCAGGTTTATAATGCCTTAATTTATCAGGTTGCAAAGGAAGTCGGTGCCTATGCAGTTGTATTAAAAGGAAAGATTGATGCAATAATTATAACTGGTGGTATTGCCCATTCTGAAAAATTTGTAAATACACTAAAATCCTGGATAGAATTTTTATGCCCCAAATTTTTTGTATATCCAGGTGAAGGAGAGATGGAGGCACTGGCACTGGGCGTGCTGCGCGTCCTTACGGGTGAAGAAACGGCAAAAGAATATAAATAAAATTGGCACGATTTAAATTCCTTGACCTCGTAAAGGCTTATGCCGTGATAATGATGATTCAGGGGCATACCCTGGATGCGGTCTTAAATCCGGAAGCAAGACAGACCGGCTTATATCAGTTTATGTATATTTTGAGAGGATTGACTGCCCCTGCATTTCTCATAGCCAGTGGCTGTGGGCTTGCATTTTCAATATGCAGAAAAAGAAATCTAAAATGGCACGAGATATTCAAACAAAGAATATTGCGAATTTTTCCGATTCTAATTGCTGGATATTTTCTCCATCTACCAAGGTTCTCCCTTTATCAGTTACTGACCCAGACCTCAAAAGAAGAAATTACCCAATTTTTCCAGTGTGATATACTCCAGACAATTGGTTGGACGATTTTAATACTACAAATAATTCTGATTTATGTCAAAGATAAACGGATCATAATTCCAGGTGCAATAATCAGCGTGCTGATGATTATTTATTTCACCCCAACAATAAATAATAGTATTAAATCACCCAATTTCTTTACCCAATTGTTGACCCCGAAATTTGGCTCAAATTTTCCTTTAATTCCGTTTGCTTCATATTTAATATTTGGCTTGTTGTTCGGCATGCTGTTTTATGAGGTCACTCAAAAGATAGAAAACAGACTTCTCAATCTTCTCATATTTATTTCTGGATGCGTCTTCTTTGGTTTTTCCTTTTTAATGAAGATAGAAAATTTTAATCTGTTCTATCTGCGCACTGGATTATTGTTTATCTTAATCAGTCTATTTCTGCATGTGGAATACAAAACAGGCAAGATTCTGAACTTTTTTGTCGTAATCGGTCAGGAGTCGTTTCTAATCTATATTGCCCATATAATGATTGTCTATGGTTCAGTTTTAAATGTTAAAAATAATTTTGCCCATTATTTTGGACCGACCTTGAATACCGGTTCAAGCATTTTAATTGCACTATCTCTGATTGTTTTTATGCTGGCAATGGCTCATATATGGCATTATTTTAAGACTAGAAATTCGGTCGTGAGTAAAATATTGAGAAATAGCCTGATTGCATTAATTCTTCTTAAATTTCTGTTGACAATTTAGTAGCAATACTATATAATTATTCGTGAGCAAAATCATTTTTATTTTATTTTTTGCTACAATACCTATCTATTCTGTAGAATTTGGCGCAATCAAGGGATTTGTATCCGATGCCGAAAATGGGGAAAGGCTCGGTTATGCCGATGTTGTTTTAAAAAATACGACAATGGGAACGAGCACCGATGAAAAAGGATATTACTACATTTCCCGTATCCCTGAAGGAAAATATATTGTAGTATTTTCGTATCTTGGTTATGAGCCTGTAGAAAAAGAGATTGAGATAAAATCCGGGCAGGTTTTGACATTGAATGCTGAATTAAAACCATCAGCGATTGAAATGTCCGGGGTTGTAGTATCTGCCGAGCGTGAAAGATTTGAAAAGAGTGTGGAGGTGAGTCATATCACATTTACCCAGCGGGAGATAGAATCTGTACCCGGGCTTTTTGAATCGGATTTGATAAAAACCTTGCAATTGATGCCGGGTGTTATGGGAATGCATGATTTATCAAGCAAATTATATGTGCGGGGTGGTAGTCCGGATGAAAATCTTGTTCTGCTTGATGGGATAATAGTCTATAATCCCGCAACCCATTTATTCGGACTTTTTTCCACATTCCAGCCCGATGCAGTGAAAGAGGCAGAATTATATGCAGGTGGGTTTCCGGCAAAATATGGAGATAGACTTTCAGCAGTTCTTGATGTAACAACCAAAGAAGGAAATTCAAAAAAATATGAAGGGAATGCGAGTGTGGGTTTGATAACATCTAAATTACTCGTTGAAGGTCCGATTCCTAAAGGGTCCTTTTTATTCAGCGGAAGAAGGACATACTTTGATGCACTAATCTGGGGTTATGCACATATCTTTAATAAAGATGTAGAACTCCCTTATTATTTTTATGATGGTGTGGGCAAAATAAACTATAATCTCTCCAGTGATAACAGATTTACCCTGACCGGATTCGGTGGCGCAGATGTTATCTCTTTCTCAGAGGGTGAACCTCCATCAGACAAAGTGGATTTGATCTGGGGTAATCGTGGTATATCTGGAAGATGGCGCCGGGTATTTTCACCTAAACTATATGGTGAAGTATTTGGAGTCTGGAGTAATTTCTTTACCGATTTAAATTACATTGATTACTATGATTCAACTGAGAATATGCGATTATATGAAAAAATTCAGAGTTTGACCGGTAAGTGTGATTTTTCTTATATCTATAGCGAACAGCACATACTTGACTTTGGATTTCAGGAAGAAAATCTGAAAGTTGAACAACACTGGGAGGTTGAAGAAAAGACATTCGGACCGCCAAAGCAGAAATCAAATCTTGTTGCAGTTTATCTTCAGGATAAATGGCAGGTGCTAAAACCAATTCTTTATATTCAACCGGGTATAAGGTTCATATACTACAATTTGGGCAATCGTTTTCTTTATAATCCCAGAATGGGAATGAAATATCGTTTTGGAGAAAATGCAGCACTGAATATTTCAATGGGAAAATATAATCAATGTCTTATAACTATCAACAGCCAGGAGTCATATTTTTCTATCTTTGACTTCTGGCGTCCGGTTGACAGCATCCATTCTCCACCAGTTGGTTATCATTTTATTGCAGGGATTGAAAGATGGTTTGGTGAAGGGACAAATTTTAATATTGAGGGCTATTACAAGAAATACTACAATCTATTGATTCCGCGTGAGGAAGATATGTTCTTCAGCGTGCCAACAGAAAGTTTGCACGTCGGTAATGGCTATGCTACAGGTTTTGATGCCTTTCTTAAGAAAAGTTTTAAAGATTACTTTGGCTGGGTCAGTTACACATTCGGTTATACAAGAAGGAGCGTAGTTAATATCTCTTATTTTCCAAGATATGACCGAAGGCACAGTCTGAATATTGTTCTGGGTTTTGTTGTGCCCAAATCAGTTCCTTTAATAAAAAATGGAAAACTTGATTTGCGCTGGTATTTTGGAACTGGTCTGCCTTACGCCATTGAAATAGCAAGGTATCGTAAATATTATTGGGAAATGGATACATTGAATGACTATCCGGGATACTGGTGGAAATATATAAATGGAAACAGGGATGCATTCAGGTTACCGGTTTCACACAGGCTTGATTTACACTATGAAAAAGAGATAAAAATCTTTGGATTGAATGGTGGTTGGTATCTTGATATTATTAATCTTTATGCCCGTAAAAATGTTCTATTCTATGAATACGAATACTTTGATTACAACACCGGACAGGAGTATGACCCACCAAGAATGGTTGGATATTCAATCCCTCCAATTGCAATTCCGATACCTTCGTTTGGCTTTAATGTGAGGTTTTGAAAAAGATGTATGATGATAATTTTATGGCTAAAAATGGCGTAAAAAGGCTAAAGATGGCTAAAAGGCAAAAAGGCAAGAGAGGGTAGATATGAGACACGGATTGGGTTTCGTTGGACGGTTTAGAAAGGCGAAACGGTTTGGAATATTGGTTTTGTTTGTTTTTATTTTTGTATTCTGTCAAAAAGACAAACCAGAGTTTGAGCCAATGTTGAATGTTTATTGTGTCCTCAAAAGTAGTGAGCCATATCAAAAGGTTATTGTTGATAGAACCTATGGCTTGGATGAAAAGTCAATCTATGACCTTGAGGATGTGCAAGTGATTCTCTCTGGCAATGGGATGTGTGATACACTCGTTGAAGATGCTATTTATGGAGAATTAGGGATTTTTTTGACCTCAGACACTTTTCCTATATTGCACGGAAAGACCTATCATTTGCAGGTTTCTGCAAAGGGATTTGATACGCTTACGGGTATAACAACTGTGCCTGATTCATTTGAGATAATCTATCCCCGGAATGGTGATACAATATACGGAAGTTACGCATCTGTAATTTTTTCCAATCCATTTAGAAACCGATGGTTTTACTATTTGAGTTATTATTATTTTGATGACACTTTACTTCTGTGTCAAAGTGGTTTTATTAGAAACTACGCGGGTTCCAAAAATTTCTGGATGCCGATTACTGATTTTGTGTGTGATAGTGGGATATATTCCTTAGTTGTATATGCGGTAGACACGAATTTTGTAGAATATTATCACATACCATCGAATTCGATTCCAAAATGTGGGATTGAAAAAGGAATTGGTTTATTTGGGAGTTTTTATACCACAACAGTTGATTTTTATTTCGTAGATATGAGTTATTAGTCGCGGTTTTTCAATGATTTGAGACTTAAGTCTAAATTTACACCCTTGACTTTTGAAAAATTTTATATATATAATATAATAATATAACATAATAATAAGTAAGAGATAGTATAAGGGTATTTTTAGGTTTAAGTCTTTATTGAAGAATTCTGAAAGGGGGTTTTATGGATGGGTCATATTTGAAAAAAGGAGCGGTATCAATCCTGCTCCTTGGCACAATATCTTTATATGCAGAATGGGTGCCTTTTGGCACCGAACGAATACCTAAAGAGACTGAAGTAAAAATTATCTCAGCAAACGAACAATCAGTCATTCTCAACATCAATGTTTTTGGTGCAGATGTTTCTGAATATGATGCAAACAAACTAACTGATACAGGAAAAGAAGTTTTTGCTTTATTCAAGATTGATGAATATGCTTTTACTGGTGAGATTGGTAAGCCCAAATTGCCAATGGTCACTGCTGTTCTTGATGTCCCGCATAAGGCAGATATCAGAGTTGAAATAATTGCGGCAGAATCAAAAGAGATTGATTTAAGCACACTTGGAATTGATAAAAGGATTGCACCTGCACTGCCCAGTGTGATAAAGAGACCGGGTGCAAAGGCGGAGTTTATAATTGATGAGAAGACCTATTCAACGGATGCATATTATCCAAAAAATATTGCTGATATTTATGAGGGTGATGGTGGATTAGCCCGTGGGCACCGGCTTGCGACATTGAGGGTCTATCCTGTGCATTATAATCCTGTATCAAGGAGAATAAGGGTTTATACAAATATTAGGGTGAAAGTAGATTTTATTGGTGGTGACATCCTTGAGACCCAGAGGATAATTGCAAAGGATTTTTCAACTGTTTGGGAAGAGTTTATTAAGAGAACTGTTGTAAACTATCCTGAGTATTTAAGGGGTGTTCCACCATTACCAATTTATTATGATATCTTCTACAATGGTCAGGCACAGACGGTTGCAAATAAACTTGCCCAATGGAAGAAGAAGAAGGGATATAAAGTAAGGATGTGGAACGCAGGAGGCTGGACTGCCTCAGCAATAAATGATACGATAAGATTCCAGAGTCCATTAGCTACTTTCTTGGTGATTATAGGGGACCCGAATTCATCATCAATTGCCTTGCCACCGTCAGGGACTGGTTCTTCATCAGGGGACCAAACTGACCTTTATTACGCAGAGGTAAATGAATCTGGTTATTTGCCTGATTTATTCAATACCCGAATATCCATCCTTGATACAATCCAGGGCAATACCGTAGTCAATAAGGCAATCCGCTGGGAGCACGCCAATTTCGGTTCAGCCGGTACCTCATGGTTAAAAAAGGCGTGTTTCGTTGCCGGCTATGATGCAAGTTATCAACCTGTTGGAATGGCAACAAACTGGTATTGCCGGAATTTACTTGTACCTTATGGTTATACAGTTGATACACTCGTCTATGCAAGTGGTGAACAGGAAGGAAGGGTTGTTGCACAGATTAACGCTGGACGTGCGTGGATGGTTTATACCGCACATGGAAGTCAAACATCTTGGGCAGTTGGTTATTCAGGTGATTTCAATGTCACTGAATTGACCAATTTAACAAATAATCTTGATATGTATTGTTTTCCTGCAGGCCATTGTTGTTTAACTGGGGACTACCAGTATTCAACTAATTGTTTTGGCGAGACCTGGGATAGGTTGAGTGGCAAGGGCGGAATCTGTTATTTTGGTAGTGTCCCTTCAACTTACTGGGATGAGGATGACTGGCTCCAGAGGAGATATTTTGATGCAATCTACACTGATTCAGTCACAGGGCGACTCTACGAGACAGGTAGGTTTACTCAGTGGGGTTTATACTGGATTGAGAACCATACGAGTTCAAGCCTAAAGCGGTATTACTTTGAGGCATATCATCTATTCAACGACCCATCATTGGACTTCTGGACGGATACCCCACAGAATATGGTGGTGACTCATAATGCAGTTGTATTTCCTGGTTCACAGCAATTCACTGTGACAGTCACCGGGGGCGGGAATCCCTTACAGGATGCACTTGTCTGTTGCTGGATTAAGACCCAGAATCCCGAGGTCCATACTTCTGCATATACCAATTCATCAGGAGTGGCGGTGTTGAATATCAATCCCACAACCCCTGGTGATACAATGTTTGTGACCGTGACCAAACATAATTACCTTCCTTATGAAGGTTATGCAATGGTCACAAATCCTTCTGGTCCTTATATTGTCTTAGGAAATACAATTATCAATGATTCGGGTGGTAATGGTCAGGTGAATCCTGGTGAGACGGTGAATTATGGGGTATATGGTAAGAATGTGGGTGTTTCTACTGCCCAGGGTGTTTATGGTAAATTAACCGAGTCAGATCCCTATGTTTCTATTTCAATTGATTCATCCTGGTATGGGAATATTCCTGCGAATGATTCGGTATTAGGTACTCCGTATTATCGTTTTTCAGTTGCGAATAATACGCCGAATAATTACAGTGTGAATTTTACGCTTACCTTCCGTGATGCGAGTAATAATACCTGGACTGCCAATCCTGTGGTTACGATTTATGCGCCGGTGTTGGTTTATCAGTCGGTGGTGGTGGTGGGTGGTAATGGTAATGGGATACTGGATCCTGGTGAGACGGCGAATTTAGTGGTGACGATAAAGAATGAGGGTGGTGCGGTGGCGAATAATGTTACAGGAATTTTGATGGAGAATTCGCCGTATATTACGATTAATGATGGAAATGGTAGTTGGGGTAGTTTGAATCCGGGTGCGAGTGGTAGTAACAGTTCGGATGTTTTTACGGTGACGGCGGCGAGTAATGCGCCGATTGGGACCGAGGTGCCGTTGCAGATTCAGTTGACCAGTGGTGTTTATTGTGATACGGTTGATTTTACGATTACGATTGGGCGGATGATGCCATCGGATACTGGTTATTATTATGTGTATTGGTCGGGTGGTCCTTATCAGCAGGCACCGGTTTATAGTTGGTTTGCGATAGATACGACGCAGACTGCGCATCCTGGGACATCTTTAAATCCCGGTGATGACCAGACCTTTACGGTTAATCTG